>JABSPP010000449.1 GCA_013214275.1 Flavobacteriaceae bacterium | reverse complement strand
TCTGTAAAGAATGTTGTTATATTGGATGCTATCTCTTAAATTGTCTTTACTCAAGAGTCATAAGTTCTCAGGTATATTTTTTCATTTTTTTTGATTTATAGTTCTACTGAAAAATTTACATTTAGCATGATCCCCAAGAATCTATTTTTCATTATTATAATGAAAGGGGTTTTTAGATGCTTGAGACAATAGATACAATACTTAAAACTCAGAGAAAAAGCTTTTCTCGTGAGAAAACTTATAATTGGGCTGTTATTGTGATACTCGGCTTTATGGTACGCGAGGATACCTTAGGGATAACGTCAATCGTTCGTGCTCTCTATTTATCACCAGCGGTATATGAGAATATGTTACATTTTTTTCATTCGGACGGATGGAACCTTCAAAGATTTTATCAGATTTGGTGGTCTGTTGTTTACACTCATAGTCCCGTAATATTACATAATGGTAAGCTTGTTGTTCTTGGCGATCATACCGATGTCTCAAAAGATGGTAGGAAAATGCCAGGCGTTCGAAGAATGAAGCAAACTTCTGAAACCTCCTCAAAGCCAAATTTCTATCGCGGACACAAGTGGGGATTTATTAGCCTGCTTGTCGGAACGAAAGAGAAAATAAGTAGTATTCCTCTCTCAGGAGAGATACATCAAAAGACAGAGGTTGTGGGGATTACTGAGGATAAAAGACCCATAACAGAACGGATTGTTTCAATGGCTATAGCAGCAGCAAATCATTTAGAACTCCCGGTCTATCTTGTCCTTGATCGTTTTTTTGCGGTTAAAACGGTCTTTAATTTAGCGTACAACAATGTCTCTTGTTATACGGTCTTAATCTTGACCTTAGCTAAGAGTTCTTATGTAGCCTATGAACCCCCCATTCTTATTCCTGGAAAGAAAAAGAAGAAATATGGTAAAAAGATAAAACTCTTTGATCGATTTACGGAATTAAAAGGGGACACAAAGGAAGTCCTTGTTTATGGAAAAAAGGAAAAGGCTCTTGTTTATGGAGAGATCTTACTGTGGAAAGGTATTGGAAGGGAACTTCTTTTTATTTGGGCAGAGACTTCACGAGGAAGAATTGTTCTGATGTCTTCTGATTTAGAACTTGATCCCGTTGCTGCAGTCGAATTGTATTGTAAGCGGGTAAAGATAGAAAGTCTTTTTTCCGTTTTTAAAAATCTTCTTGGTGGTTTTGGCTACCATTTTTGGTCAAAACACATAGAGTCACAAAGTCGGAATCCTAAAAAACAAAAACAAAGAAAACTTAAAACGAGTGATGCCGCTTCTGTCACAAGAACCAGAAGTGCAATCGAAAGATTTGTTGCATTACAAATCGTAGCATGTGGAATCTTGGTAATATTGACATATAAATTTTCTGAAGATATTTCAGTAAAAGGAAAATTCTGGATGAGAACAACATCCTCAAAAGTACCTTCAGAACGGGTTGCTAAAAGGGCAATATTTTTCAATTTGATCAGCGCACTATTGAAAAATAAGCGATTAGCAATGATCGACATTATAAAACAGAAGCAATCTCCTGGTAGTACAATCGATAGTTAATAGTCAAATAATTTATGACTCTTGAGATTCTAAGTATTCTGTCGCTTTTATGTCAAACACTTCTAGACCGGTAATGTCATGATCAGGATTGATTGTGGTGGTT
>JABSPP010000448.1 GCA_013214275.1 Flavobacteriaceae bacterium | reverse complement strand
GCAAGCTTAGTCACCTCAGAAAGCAACAGTTTTTGCGTATCAGGATTGGAGTAGTCAGTGACAGGAACCCAAGCACCATTAATGGTAAGTCCATAACGACCAAATGAATGATTCAGCATTGTGTAGATACCAAAGTTTTCATAAATATATTGAATCCATTTAGGCTGAACACCAGTGTACATTCTTATGGTATTTACTCCCATATTTTGAAGTAATCCCATTTCTTGGTCTAATGCGGCTTTGATAAAATCGTCTGATTGATTCCATAAACTGTATGAATAATTTGTCCCTATAGGAAAATAGTCCCAGTTCATCCCATTAACCATAAAAGGCTTTCCATTGACTTCTAAGACATGACCTCTTGAGTCTTTCTTAACAAAAATCTTACTGCTCTGGGCATAGATCAATGAAGAACCAATCAAAAATAGTAACGCTAACAAATTTTTTTTCATTGGCTTTAAGTTTTTGTGTATGTGAAATTGATCGCTAGTTTTCTTGGACAAGGAAGTGTAATGGTGATCACATTTCATTTGTTAATAATTGATTTAGTCGTTTGACGTGATTCGACAAGATTCTTTGGAAGTGACAAATCATTTTTTGAATTTTTTAGAAGCGATTTAGAACAGGAAATAAAACAGATCACAAAAAATAGAAAGCTAGTGTTAAGTTAATGATATTATGGCGTAATAATTTATATATTTGTGAAACACAAAATTATGGCACGATATATAATCAAATTAACCAAAGAAGAAGTAGAGGAATTATATGCGATTGTAAGCAAGGGCTCCCATACAGCGCAAAAGTATAAGGCGGCTTATATTCTATTGAATTGTGATCAGGGTGAATATGGTGATAAGTCAACAAACGAACAGATAAGTAAAATTCTCAAGGTGGGTATGCGCACGATAGATAGGGTAAAAAAGCGGTTTGTAGAAGAGGGTATAGAATCATTAGAGCGCAGACCTACCACTCGGAAATATGAAATAAAAGTTGATGGAGATGTGGAAGCAAAACTTGTCCATCTTTGCTGTAATGAACCTCCAAGGGGTTATGCAAAATGGTTGCTTCGACTTTTAGCAGATAAGATGGTTGAATTGAATTATGTAGAATCCATTTCGCACGTTACAGTACGAAGCGTTTTAAAAAAAACGAACTTAAGCCTTGGCGGGTAAAAGGCTGGGTGATACCTCCAAAACAAAGTGGAGAGTTTGTAGCTCACATGGAGCGTGTCCTTGATGTTTACAAGCGACCTTACAACCCAGATAATCCTGTGGTATGTATGGACGAATCGCCAAAACAATTGATAGAAACAGCCAGGTTACCTTTGCCAATCAAACCGGGAATAGACAAAAAAGAAGACTATGAGTATATTCGCCACGGTGTAGTAAATATTTTCATGGCCAACGAGCCTTTAAAAGGCAAACGTTTAGTAGAGGTAACAGACTTCAAAAAGAAAAAAGATTGGGCATTGTTCATCAAGAAAATAGCAGACCAGTACACAGAGGCAAAGAAAATAACATTGGTAATGGACAACTTCAATACACATACACCTTCTGCACTTTACGAAACTTTTGAGCCCAAAGAAGCAAAAAGGTTATGGGATAGATTTGAGTTTGTTTACACACCCAAACATGGAAGCTGGCTCAATATGGCTGAAATAGAATTGC
>JABSPP010000447.1 GCA_013214275.1 Flavobacteriaceae bacterium | reverse complement strand
ATTAACAAACTACGAAAACGAGGTCACCTCTCAAGTACAAATCAGGAGCACTACCACGGAATTTATCAATATTGTCAATAATCTTTGGTACGATCAATCCATAGAACTCGTTTTGTTCAGAAATCCATTAATAAACAAGCGAGCCGGCGAAGTATTAAATTTAATCAACTATGCAAAAGAATTTGTCGCAAAGCCCATTTCAATCTATGACGCTCTAGACATCGCAAAAGCAATTCAAGAAATTGAGTTACCGCCTTCCAAACTAGACATAGGAAAACTCGTATATGAAAGTTATTTAGATGCATTAGAGAACAATGATAAAGTGACGTTTGTTAAAAGTCAATTAAAAGACGCCACAGGAACCAAAGACATTCAACCAAAAGATGTCGTATTGTATGGTTTTGGAAGAATTGGTCGTTTGTTAGCCAGAGAATTAATGACAAAAATGGGAAAAGGATCCCAGTTGCGACTAAGGGCAGTTGTTACCAGAGGCGCTATCAATCAAACAGTGCTAGAAAAAAGAGCCTCCTTACTAAGCGTAGATTCTGTTCATGGAGATTTCCTAGGAACAGTCCAAGTAGATACAGAAAACAATGCACTTGTGATCAACGGAACCACAGTGTATATGATATCAGCTCAGCATCCAGAAGATATTGATTATACCGCTTTTGGCATCAAAAACGCCCTTGTCATAGACAATACAGGCGCCTTAAGAGATAAAGAAGCACTAAGCCGACACCTAAAAGCCAAAGGAGCAGAAAAAGTACTCCTCACCGCTCCAGGCAAAGGAGTTCCCAATATAGTACACGGTGTCAACCACAAAGATTACGATGTAGATCAAGTAGATATTTTTTCCGCAGCTTCCTGTACCACCAATGCCATCACCCCTATTTTAAAAGTCATAGAAGATCACTACGGGATCAAAAAAGGGCACTTAGAAACCATTCACGCCTATACCAACGATCAGAACTTAGTAGATAACATGCACAAAAAATACCGCAGAGGTAGAGCAGCAGCTCTCAACATGGTCATTACAGAAACAGGAGCAGGAAAAGCCGTTGCAAAAGCACTACCAGCATTAAAAGGCAAGTTAACATCCAATGCCATTCGAGTTCCTGTCCCCAACGGATCATTAGTTGTTTTAAACCTACAACTAAGAACAGAAACCACACGAGATGCACTCAATGCCATGATAAAATACAATGCCTTGGAAGGACATTTGGTAGAGCAAATCCAGTATGCAATGTCTAATGAATTAGTATCCTCAGATATCATCGGAACCACAGCACCAGCTATTTTCGACAGCAAAGCAACCATCACAGACAAAGATACTGTGGTACTATATGTGTGGTACGACAATGAATACGGATACAGCCACCAAGTAATACGACTGGCAAAACACATTGCCAAAGTAAGAAGGTACACCTACTATTAGAAACACCAAAACAACCGCAAAACAAGAGCCAATCGCTCAACAAAATTGAAATTTTAAATGCTAAACAGATTGGCACAACCAATTTGTATAAACACATTTCTAATGATTTTTTTTGGGCGTTTCCCTTTGGGTCGCGCTATCCGCTGTATCTTTTTTGCCTTATCAGGACAAAAAAGGATGCCGCTGTTATCGCTTCTATGTTGTAATCCTAGAAAAAGTTCAATAATTTCTTTCCTTTGG
>JABSPP010000446.1 GCA_013214275.1 Flavobacteriaceae bacterium | reverse complement strand
AACCGGAACCGTAACCGTAACCGGAACCGTGACCGTAACCGTGACCGTCACCTCTAAGACATCTTTGACTCAATATGCTTGATAATTTTTTCTCTTGCATTTTCTGTAAGGTTTAAAATTTCCCCGATGTCTTGAAGTCGAATAAGAAGATTTTCAACTTCTACACCTACACGCCCTCTTTTTATCCCGTTCTGAGAAACATCTGAAAGGGTAAAAGACCCTTCCCACTGCCAGATACGGTTTGACTTTTCCAGTAAGATGCATCCATCCACGTTTGCCTTGTATGTTCCGATGTGAACGCCTGCATTTCTTGCTCGAACAACAACATGTTTACACAAAAGCGGGTTTTCGTATGATGTTTGTGGTTGTGCTATTAGGTCAGCCGTGCATTCTTTGCTTCCAAGAGCCATTTTTATTAGTTCTATTATTACTTCGTTTTTCATTTTTTCTTGTTCGGTTAAAATTCAATGTTTGGGATTTCTAGAGTGTCACCTTTCACAATGTCAGTTTCCCCAGTTGTGACCCTTTTTAGGCCAGATTCAAGCAGGCATTCGGTAATATTTTGAAGGGGGAGGTCTACCTCTTCAGCAAGCTCCTTGAGTCTTGCGTGCGTTGTTTCGCTGATTTTGATTAGTTTTTTCATGATTTTTTTTTAAAGTGGGCGGCGGGTTTTTGGCATATCCACGCCGCCCTTTATTATGATTTTTCTAGTTAATTTCCTCCTCGTCAAGTGAGGCTAAAATGTGGTCTGCGTATTCTTCCGCGTCTTCCGGCTGACTTGCGAGATCCCAAAAGACCTCGCGAGTGTTGATGTTGAATAGGTTGTCTTCGTTCATTTTGTTTATTTATTGAGTGTTATGCAAACATTTCTTCAATTTGTTCTGTGCTAAACCCGTAATCGCTTCTTAACTCTTCTCTAGCTTCATCCTCGTTGTATGCTTCAAGATGACTTTTTGCTCCTTGAAGCCTCCCCGTTGAATCGTATGTGGCAAGGCTAAATGGCTGGTCTGATCCGCAACTGTATTCGATTATTGTCTTTCTCATAGTTGTGTTATGTTAAGTGTTATGCGTTAATGGCCATTTCAGTATAAAACCAGTTGCTAAAATAATTTTCAACAGCACTCTCAATCGACTGAAATTTATCAACTATTAACTTACCTTTCTTGATATCATCTCTGTTGATTTGTTCGTTTACCTTAAGAATATCACTAACCACTTGTTGCATTTCCTTGCCTTTAACGCCTTTTTTAAACTTTTCATTACTCAATTTTCCTTTTGCGAAAAGGTTTTGAACAGTGTGGTTGATTAGTGTCAATGTCTCTTTTTTTGGTGTTTCGTTCGCTGTCATGAACACAACTTAACAAAAATTCCCCACTCGTCAACCCCTCAGTTAACTTTTAGTTTACTTTACGAAAATTATTCCTGCTGTTATTAAAATTGTGGCTGTTTTATTTATTAAGGTAAAACACTAATTAGAGTAGTGCCACACTATTTAATTAAGCCTTCTGAGCCTGTGGAGCTATCACGCTAGCATCAAATCCGTAATAATCACAAACACCTTGAGCAACAGCAAGGGCCATTAACTCCCTATTGGCTGGATTCTTGATAAGTTTTGCCCCTTCCTCCGTGTCGATAAATTCCCCTTCCATAAGCACGGAAGGGCAACGAGTTCGCCTGA
>JABSPP010000445.1 GCA_013214275.1 Flavobacteriaceae bacterium | reverse complement strand
TCTCCCACTTCTTTTTTCATTTACCTTTGGCATTACCAATGCCAGTGACATCTTTAAAGAAAAAGTTCTTAAAATTAAAAAAGGTTGGGAAACTGTTAAGGATTTTTTTCTGGTCGTAGTCACAGCCAAATTAAAGGTGTTTTATTTGGCCCTATTTTCAAAGGATTACCGCGCTCTTTTGTAATTTCTGTCCCGCTGTCGTCATACTTTTTCACAATAAAAAACCCCCAAATTTGTACTTTTGAATTAAGAATTTTAAAATGGTTATACCATTTTGGCTCTTTTCAAGAAAGCAAAAAGAGAGAGACCTCTTGCTAGAAGTCTCTCTCTTTTGGTGGCCTTTATACCTCCATTGTTTTCAAATCTGATTGTAACCGCCAATGTGGTTGTATCAGAACAGAGTTGACAATGTCGATGTCTATGACTCGTTTTGCACCTCTTACGGCTTCGACCATAGACGACAAACAAAGGTTTCTGACCTTTCTTAGTGTCCCCTCCGATGACCTTATGATTAAATTTATAGCGTCATCGGAGAAGACATTATGGCCCAATCCAGCATCATCTAACTGCTTAGAAACAAAATCTCTGATATCATCCGACGTGAGTCTCTTAAGGGTAGTTGAGTATGTTAACCTTGATGCTATATCTTCGTTTACCTTTAAAGAAAGTTGATGAAGGAGCTCTGATTGCCCAACTAGAATCAAATTATAATTCTTTGGGAAATCTTCAAGTAATAATCTCAATTTTCTTAGAGTGTCACTTGTCATCAAGTGAGCCTCATCGATAATGATAATCATATTTTTTCCTTTCCTTTTTAGATTATAAGCCTCTTCAATTAAACGTTTTTCACATTTAAATGAATCGCCAACATCCTCAATCTTAAATGCCTGGCATAAGATCTTAATGGTGTTTCTATAGGTGTGTAGTGTTCTGGAGATACTTATAATTTCAGTTAACTTATCACTCTGTGAAATAATGGCATCTCTAATTGTTGATTTACCTGTACCAGGCTGTCCCATGAGCAAACAAAACCCTCCTTGTTGTGAATGTACCTTTAAGATATCAAAGATGCTTTGTTGATGCTTTAAAAGCTCCACATGCTCATTTGAGAATGGTGTTTTCTCTATTCCAAAATATGACTTTATCATTCGAAGTCCCTCCCAAGCTGACCATTAGAGAGATAATCAACGGGTGTTGCTTCACCAATCCGTTCTCCTTTATAATAGACAATGACAGGAGAGAGTTTATCGCTTCTGTCATATCTAACCTGAATAGTTTTACTGTGTAGATATACAGGTGCCTCCATTCTTTTATTTTTAAATGAAAAAGTATTGTCTTTTAGTACCTGTCGGTCTTCTTCGTTATAGAAAAATTCTTCACTTGTTTGAACATTAGCTAGGAATTTAATTCTCTTTGTATCTAGAGTGTACCTGTCAATTGGTTTCATTTCAAGAGTTGAATGTATTTTATGATGGTAGTCATTCTCTACCCATTGAGTAAATTGCTGATTTAATTTATCTAACGAGGATAGGTCTAGATTTTTATTTAAGAAATTAAGCCTAACTGTTCTAAAGAAGCGCTCAACCTTACCTTTACTAGCCCCGTCTCTTACCGGTGTATGAGTTAGAACACATCCGAGTCTAGCACAAACTAATGTCAATTCCCTTGAGGAATAGTTACTG
>JABSPP010000444.1 GCA_013214275.1 Flavobacteriaceae bacterium | reverse complement strand
GACTGAGTATCCTAGTGAGAACCCTGGTGAAGCTATCGAAGAGCTCAAAGTTATTGTCCCTGTTATATTAGAGGTTTCTGAGAGTATTAACTCTTTATTATATTCTGTATCACAAGAAGTGATGAAACCAAACAGTAAAATGAGTAATATTAGGTTTAATTTTTTCATGATAAATTAGTTTTAGTTTTTTTGAGCAATCATTCTTTCCTCACCAAATGTAAAACCAGTTGGAGGTCCACCAGCAACCCCTAGTCTTGTATCATATTTCAGATCAAGAAGCCCAATACAAGAAAGTGATAAAGATACCTGTGCTGTATTACTTGTTTGAGTTGCAGTATATCCAGGGCAACAAACTTCTAATGTTGTAAATGAATACTGCCAATCCCATGTAGCAAGACCAAATTCACTAGCGGTTAGCGTCACTTCAAAGCCACCTTCAGAATTCCATGGATTGATCAGCGTAATCTGATTGGCTGTGGGTCCAGCTATAATTTCAAAGGTATATCCAGGTCCTCCGCCAACAGGAAATATGGTATTACTAACGATAGTGTAAGTACCTATCATATCTTCTTGAACAAATGGACAAGAAACGATAAAACCAAAATTCATTGCACTTTTGTATGCAGGGGTTTGCAATTGAGGTTCTGTGTTACCACCACTTACTGTTAAATTGTCACCATCAAAATTTGGAGGCAACCCTACAAAAACTTCTCCATCATTTCTAATGGCAGTAGCTATGAAATTAAAGGTATCTCCAAAATTTATGTCGCTAACCTCTATCCCTAAGGCATCCGCTAAAGATTGAGATGTAAAACTTATATCAGCTGGAAAAGTTGTGGTTGTGTAGAAGTTACCTACTACCACTTCATTGCCCGATAAAGTTGCAATTAAATCAACACTGTAAGAAGATAAATTGTTGTTAGGGTCAGTTACGGTGTCCGAAAAACTAATACCGCTAGGATCTGGATATGCAGCGTCTGGCGTTGCAGTGACAAAAGCAACAAAGCCGCCATTTTCTAGCCCAAAGGTAATGGGATTGGTAAATTTGTTTTCGTCCGTGCAAGAGTTCATAAAAACGAAAGCAAGAGCTAACGTAATAATTTGTAATGTTTTTATTTTTTTCATGATTCTATATTTTAATTATTCAATGAATCCAGCAGGATTTGTGTCCCAAAATACTTGATCTGTTCTGGTGATTTGAATAACATTTTCATTTTCATTGGTATTCAATTCAGATTCTGGAATTAATAGATTCCTAGGAAAATCGGTGTTGGGAACCACAGAGCTACCTAAATTTGGAAAACCAGTTCTTCTGTAAAAATTATAGGCCTCTAGACTGTTTCCAAATGAAGCAATGTAAAATTCTTTAATAATCACACTTAATCTTACACTATCATCAGCAGCAATATCAAAGTTGTTTAAAACTTCTGCTATATAATCTTCAATTGAATCGGCATCCATAGCAACGCCAGCAACTGTTTCAACACGTGAAAAAGATTTTCTCATATCCGACTCTAAATAAGCTCTTGCGTCTCCATTAATGCTTAAACCACTACTTGATAAAGCTGCTTCAGCCAACAGAAAATCTGTAAAAGACGAAGTCAAAATTGGATGAATTCCAGCACCTCCTAGGTTTGAAGAACTATTACTATTAGTATTCGACACTCCATCATCATACGCACCTCCAGCTGGATATA
>JABSPP010000443.1 GCA_013214275.1 Flavobacteriaceae bacterium | reverse complement strand
GTTGAAAGATTCGCGTGATTTTGTACAACCTATTGATAAAAAAATGTTTTGTTTCATTTCAAAATGTCCCAAAATGGGAAGGTCACCATTTGATTTGACAGTAGCAATATTTCCATTTTATAGCCTGTAAAAACTAGCGAATAAAAAAACGGGCGGGAACTCATTTAGCTTCTCCGAGCATTGGAGTCTAAATGCTGCGTTAGGGATAGCAGCGGCATCCTTTTTTGCTTTTGTAAAACAAAAAAGATAGAGCGGATAGCCCGACCCGTAGGGAAACGCCCTAATAAAACAAATGATGTGATTCCTCTAACATTCTTAAGTGATTCAAACTTTTTTCAATTTGCTGAAAAAATGGATTACTTTTGTGGCAAAAGCTTTATAAAATGTCTGAAAAAAGACCTTTGGTTTTAGTGACAAACGACGATGGGATTACTGCACCTGGAGTTCGATCGTTAATTAGAATGATGAATAAAATTGGGGATGTGGTGGTCGTGGCACCCGATAGTCCGCAGAGTGGCATGGGGCATGCAATTACGGTGAATAATGTGCTGTATTGCAACCCTATAACGATTGATGAGGGGCCACAAATTGAGTACAATTGCTCTGGTACGCCAGCAGATTGTGTTAAAATGGCCATTAATGAGATTTTAAATCGAAAACCCGATCTGTGTGTTTCTGGAATTAATCACGGTGCTAATTCTTCTATTAATGTGATTTATTCTGGAACCATGAGTGCTGCTGTGGAAGCAGGAATTGAGGGTGTTCCTGCTATTGGTTTTTCTCTATTGGATTATAATTATCATGCAGATTTTAAGCAAGCAGAAGATTATGTGCGAGACATCACATTATCGGCACTTAAGGAGGGAATTCCCGAAGGCGTTGTCCTGAATGTGAATATTCCTAAATTAAAAAAAGCAGCTATTAAAGGGGTAAAGATTTGCCGACAAGCCAATGGATATTGGCGAGAGGATTTTGATAAGAGGAAGAGTCCGTTTGGACAGGAATACTATTGGTTATCGGGTGAGTTTATCAATCAGGATAAAGGGGAAGATACTGATGTTTGGGCTTTGGATAATGGGTATATTTCTGTGGTTCCTGTGCAGTTTGATATGACGGCTCACCATATGATTCAAAAGCTGAATTCGTGGGAGCTCTAGTGTCAGAGTGATGGTTGTAGGCGTGATCTTTGATCTGTAAGATCATGTGAAAGAACGAACTAAGCACAGGTTGATACCTTAAAAGAGAATGGTTAATCGTTAAGCAATGAGTAACAATACAAGCTTGTAAAGCGAAGAGTTTACAGATATGTATTATTTAAATAAAGATCTAGAATGAATAAAGAGATATCGCCAGAGAACACCTCAAAATTTCAAGTAAGAACTAAGAAATTTATCCGTAAAGAAATGGTCATTGGCTTTTTAGTTTCTGTTTTTGCCACGTTTCCAGGAGCCTTTCTGTACCTTGAATTTCTTTCAAAGAAGGGCTTTGATCAAACTTGGAAAATGATAGAAGAGGGAAGTCTCTATGCTCCTTTACTAGCTATGGCGGCACTTCCCAACTTATTCATATTCTTTATTTTTATTAAAAAGCAACAAGATTACAGAGCTAGAGGGGTGCTTATGGCATCTATTTTAGCGGCTTTAATTACTTTTGTTTTGAAATTTAGTTGATTTTGACGGTCATTTTAAATGTGATTGT
>JABSPP010000442.1 GCA_013214275.1 Flavobacteriaceae bacterium | reverse complement strand
AATGGTAATGGCGGGACTTCCTTTGGTAAACTGTTGATGGGCTTTGCGTACTCCCCAGTCTTCTTTAGTACTTTTTTCTAAGGTCTTTTTCTCAATGTTGGGAAATGCCAGCAAAGAGACCTCCCCCTTTTCAACACCATCTACCTCTTCTAGATAAAAGAGCTGGGTAAGCAGTGCTTCTGGGATGGTTTTATTTTGAGTAAGAATAAGCCGATAGGTGCGTTGAAGCCCTTCTAGGAATTCATAACGATCTCCCAACAGTTCATACTCTCGGGTGGCTTTGATGCCTAGTTGATGTTGTTGAAAGAGCTTGTCAATAGCAGCAAGGAACCTACTTGGCGCCTCGGCATGACCTTTAATGACCTCTCCCCAGTACGGGAGAGGGATCAGAGGCACTTTCTTATCGAGCTTAATAATTAGATAAGGTTTCATTAATAATTATTTTTAGTGAGAATATTCTTAATGTGTATTGTTATTGATGTACAAATTATTTCCTTTGTTGCCCTTCTAAACTTATTGCAACATCTGAAATGAACTCATTTTTTTAGCATCTGGAATAACTGCACAGGAACAAAAATTGAGCTTTTTTAAAAATTTATTGTACAGCTATCGATGTTTTACATTTTATAATCATAAATGATGTATATTTATGTTGGTTGTTGCAAAGCTGACCTATCCCAGCTTTAGGAGCAAGACGCAAAAAGGATTTGCGTTGGGAGTTGTTTTAAGGGTATCAAGCGTGATTCCGATGTCTGAGACAAAACCTTTTTTTTGACAGGGTTTGTACTCCCACGCTACTGGGGCACTCGACAGAGTCGAGCGCGAGCGGGGGATTTTTAGTGAAAACATTCTTAATGTTTATAGTTGTTGGATGTACGAATTATTTCCGTTGTTGCCCTTCTAAACTTATTGTAGCATCTGGAATCAATACAGAGGAACAAAAATTAAGCTTCTTTGGAAATATCGTACACTTAGATTTGTTTTTCCTTTTACATTTTACAATCATAAATGATATATATTTATATTGGTTTGCCTAAAAACAGACCTTTATGGACACTCGACAGAGTCGAGCAAAAGAAAGATTTAGGATTTTTGTTTGAAAATTCTAGTGTTTAAGTTGATGATCATCTGGCTACTTTTTTCATTTACAAAGTCATAAGATACAATACCGCCACTGTGATCACGTGTGTTATGAAAATGTTTAATGTTATGGAGCTGTGTTCTTAATTCTTTTGCTCCTTCTTCTAAGTTTCCTTGTATAAACGGTACACCAGCCGTATAATCAGTACGTTGCCAATAAATCTGCATCAAGCCATCCTTTGGATTTTCTATCTCTGCATACTTATCCATTGCTTCTCGGGCCTTGGATATAATATCAAACATACTCCATTTTCCAGCAAAAGCATCATATACTTTTAATCCGCCGTCGCTTGTTACTTCCTTTTTTTCGTACTTACCTTTAACAAACTTATGTACACCTTTTTGTTGTGGCTCTAACCCCTCTTTGGCGTCAGTGACTACAATCAATCTCCCTTTCAAATCATTATAAGTCAGCTGTGCGATATTTTGACTTACCGTGGCTTCTAAAATCCTTTTTGATCTGTCACCTTCGTTTGGGATTTTTCCTTCCAATACATTGTTATATAATTTGACAAAATCAGATTCATTTTAAACAAGGTTAACCTTGAAAATTAAAAACTGGTCT
>JABSPP010000441.1 GCA_013214275.1 Flavobacteriaceae bacterium | reverse complement strand
CTAAGAATAAACAAAAGTCAATTATGTAGATGCGGCAGGAATCGAATGAAAGAAGATGCAATTACCTGAGGAGATCTCTCTAACTACGAGTTGGAATGAGAGAAGTCAGCAGAGGTCATAGTACTTACAGGAAACGAGGTGGGAAAACCCCACAGGTCTCACAAGTAAGGAAGGACTGAACGATAGTCTTCTCGAAATTGAATTGGGAGTAGTTTCTACGTTACGGATAGTTTTCTAGTAGGATTGCAGCCCTTTACGAAAGTAGAGAATAGCTTCAACCGGTGTAAAGAGCGGTTGTTGAGATGGTTATCGAACCGCTCCCGAAAGCTTTCGGGAAGAACCGTACGCTTGGTGGTGTGAGAGGCGCATCCCGTTAGTTTACACTAGCGGGACCGTCTACTCGATTGTAGCACGTTTTCTTTAGTTTATATTGACACTATCCCTGTAAGTGTGTAAGTTGAAAAAATCGAGGTTCTATATTTTATAGTTTCAATCTATTTTCAAATATAGTTAAAAATTGATTAAGGATTATTCCCCAGTTTCTGATAGGCATACTCCATTTTTTAGTTGACTCTCTTACCGCTAGAAAGACTGATTTCATTACAGCCTGATCTGTAGGGAAGGATAGTTTGTTTTTGGTATATTTTCTGATTTTTCCATTTAGATTTTCAATCAGATTAGTGGTGTAAATAATTTTTCTAATTTCTAAAGGAAACTCAAAAAACACGGTTAGTTCTTCCCAATTATCTCTCCAGCTTTTAATAGCATAGGAATATTTACTTTCCCATTTTTCTGCAAAGTCATTTAAAGCAGCCTCTGCTGCAATTTTGTTAGGCGCATTGTAAATACACCTCATGTCTTTGGTAAATGCTTTTTTGTCTTTCCATACAACATACCTACAAGCATTTCTGATTTGATGTACTACACAAATTTGAGTTTTAGATTCAGGGAACACATTTGTAATCGTTTCTGTAAAACCATTTAAGTTATCTGTAGCTGTAATTAAAATGTCCTGAACGCCTCTAGCTCTTATATCTGTCAACACACTCATCCAAAAACTTGCGGATTCATTTTTACCTAACCATAAGCCTAAAACTTCCTTTTTTCCATCAGTTTTAAGTCCTACAGCAATGTAAATGGTTTTATTTATTACTTTAGAATTTTCCCGAACCTTAAAGACTATTCCGTCCATCCAAACAATTAAATAAACACTATCTAATGTTCTGTTTTGCCAAGCTATAATATCATCCGTTATCTTATCAGTAACCTTAGAAATAACACTTGTTGATACTTGAAAATCATAAATCTCATAAAGTTGTTGCTCAATATCAGAATTACTCATCCCTTTAGCATAAAGAGATATAATAAGAGTTTCTATACCTTCTGACAACTGACTTCTTTTGGGTACAATTACTGGCTCAAAACTAGAGGCTCTATCTTGGTACTTGGATCTCTGACCTGCCGTGCCTGGGTTTTATAATCTTCTTACTAAATCCATTACGAGCATTTTCTTTAAGACTTGTTTGGTGTTTTTGATATCCCAAATGGGCATCTAATTCTCCTTCCAACATCTGCTCTACTCCTCTAGTGTAAAGCTCATCTATAAATGAACCAAACTCGTTAGAGTCTTTAAATTGTTTTAAAAATTCTCCGCTTAATAATTCTTCTTTCTTCATTTTTATGTAAGTTTTAAAGCCCAAGTTAATTTGGGCATAATTAATAAAAAAAAGGGAGGGCTT
>JABSPP010000440.1 GCA_013214275.1 Flavobacteriaceae bacterium | reverse complement strand
CTAAAAAATAAAGAAATTCTCTTGTTTTCGAGTATAAATTACAACTATCCGTATCAAAGAGATAAAGCTTAAAACTCAGCTCTTTCTGAAGTAATTTCAAAGCCTTTGGTGAAATAAACTTATAAAGAAAGCCGATAACAAAAACAACTTCGGGCTTTTCTTTTCGAATTCTATTAAGAAATAGCTTCTTGCTTAATTTTGGTAAGCAGTGTAGTGCTTCAGCGGAAATAGGACAGTTGATCACTTTCTGTTAGATACAGATTGGGTTAAAAATAACAGCTCATGCACACCTTTCAAACAAGTGTATGCGTTTAATTCTGGCTGCTTTAAGTTTTTCCTTTCTTTGCTTAATAATGATTTGATCTCGTCCTTCTAATTTATCTTTTGGAGTAATGAAACCAATAGCACTATGTAGACGCTCATTATTATAGTACTCAATATACTTTTCAGTGACTCGCCTGGCGTCTTCAATTGACAAGGGTGACATAGGCCTTACAGCACCATCTTTATATGTATAATGAAAGCGTTCCATCTTACCATTACTTTGAGGATAGTAGGGTGAGGTCCTGACATGAGTGAGGCCATGCCTGCTTATAAACTGCTTAAATTCATGAGATGTGTACTGGGAACCATTATCTGTAATTAACCTGGGTCTAGCATTGGGATACTTTTCTAGAGCTCTCTTTACAACAATTTCAGCATCAAGCTCGGTCATCTCCTCTCGAATTTCCCAATGTAATAAACAGCGACTATAACCATCGAGGACACCAATAAAGAAATAGAAACGCTTCGCTATTTTAATATACGAGATATCTGTGTGCCACTGTTCATGCGCTACCAAAGGCTGCTCAAAGCCGGTACCTTTCTTAGAAGGCTTAGAACCTTTACTTCGCATGATGCCTGCTTCACAAAGAATTCGATAAACAGAAGAGCAGCTCATAAAAGCAACATCATCATCAATCATCATATAAGTCATTGCTCGATATCCTTCTTGTGAATGTGACTGATAATACCGCACGACGGCCTCCTTCTCTTCTTCCGTTATCCAGAAGTCTCTGGGTATTTCACCATTGTGAATATTTTCTTGACCATACCTCGCTTTCCATTGGTAAAACTTACTTCGGTGCATACCAAGAAACCGGATAAGTTTGGAGAGGCTAAGTTCTGTTTTATTTTGCCAATAAGTGATGTAATCGACGACCTGATCTCGAATTGCCTGAGGAACCCAGTTTTGCTTTAGATCAGGCCATTGCGCTTTTTTAAGCGAATGTTCTCTTCAACAAGTTCGGCTATCACGCCGTTTTTATCGCTAATATCATTTTCTAGTGAAGTGTTTTTAGCTACTGTCTTTTTGAGCTCGGTACTATCATCTTTAGAAAAAGCCTTGGAGCCATTATCAAAAAAATCAGTCTGCCATTTATAAAATAAGTTGGAGCTAATTTTAAGCTCATCACAAATATCCGAAATTGGTACTTGTTCGAGCAAGTGTTTACGAATACTGGCAACTTTCTGGTCCGTACTGAAATAGCGTCGTTTATTAGACATGTTTTACTTCCTTGTAGAGTTATTACGGTTTTACAGTAATGTCTCTAACAGAAAATGGGGTGTTGTCTAATTCCAACTGAGGCGCAACAAGTTTGTTAAAGTTTGTAGGCCAATCAAGGCTAAGTAAATAATGACAATGAATAGTAAAATCACAGAAATGACTATGATCTTACAACCTAAATCGCTACTTGGTTGA
>JABSPP010000044.1 GCA_013214275.1 Flavobacteriaceae bacterium | reverse complement strand
TGGAACTGAAGTTGAGATTTGTGGAATTTACCACATGTTTTTTCGTGGTTTTTGTCAAAGTAATGAACAACTTCTTGATCTGTCATTGCAGTGAAGTCGATGACCTCTTTTGCACATGAGGAGCAGAAACCTCCATCTTGTGTGGGTCTAAAATGTTCGAATTTCTTTGAGCAAGGATTTTTTACGGATAGTTTTAATTGTTTTTTCATCTGTTGTGTTTTTAATTGTGGTGAAACATTTTTATTTGAATATGTGATGAGACATTTTTGATCAATATTTCATCATCGATTTGCAATCAAAACTAGGGCAGATAGGGAGCTGATAAAAGTTAGATTGAGTTAACTATTACTTTCAAAGAGTGAACGAGCCGAAGGTGGCTTTTTTGACTTATTGATAACGGTTTGATAAAAATGACTGATTACACTTTGTTATTTCGTCGAAAAGGGTTCTTTGGTGCTGCGTTAGCAATAGAAGCGGCATCCTTTTTTGCCCTGACAAGGCAAAAAAGATATAGCGGATAGTGCGACCCGCAGGGGAACGCCCTAAAAAATAGGGCTTGTATTTACTAGATGCGTTTAAGGATTCTTAAAAGAAAAAACCTCCATGCATGGACACAGAGGTTATAAATATATAGAATGTTACGCCATTTTGTACAAATGACGCCACGGATTTACTTGATTAAATCGTAGCTACGTTTAATAAAGTTGGTTAGTTCTTCGCCGTGCAGCAGGTTCTGAGATAGCTTAGCAAGATCGAAGGACTGCTTGATTAATCTATTGCGCTTCTTTTCTGTTTTGGTGTTTAGAATATCGCTCACTAGAGGGTGATTGATGTTGACGACCAAATTATACATCTCTGGCAAGCTTCCCATACCCATCATACCGCCACCTGTTGCGCTCATCTCTTTCATACGTCTCATAAATTCTGGAACTGTAATTAGAAAGGGTGAGGCATTGGAATCCATGGCCTCTAACTGAACGGTGTAGGTTTCTTTTGGAATGTTAGCTTCGATCATTGGTTGTAATTTCTCTTTTTCTTCGTCGGAGAGTTTAGAGATAGCTGTATCATCTTTTTTGATGAGGTTGTCGATATGATCTGCATCTACACGTGTAAAACGTATCTTCTCTTCGGAAGTCTCTAATTTTTGCATAAGGTGAGAGACAATGGGAGAATCTAACAGTAGGACTTCATAGCCTTTGGCTTTGGCTTCCTGAATGTAACTGTGTTGAGCGTCTTTGCTGGCAGCATACAGGATAATATGGTTGCCGTCTTTGTCTTTTTGTGTGTCTTTGGTCTTTTTTATGAATTCCTCGAAGGTAAAAAAGGTGTTGTCTACTGTAGGATATAGGGCGAATTTCTTTGCTTTGTCGAAGAATTTTTCTTCGGACAGCATTCCATATTCTATAATGACTTTGATATCATTCCACTTTTTTTCAAAATCTTCACGGTCTTTTTTGAAAAGTGAAGCCAGCTTATCTGCTACTTTCTTGGTGATGTAGCCTGAGATTTTCTTTACTGCACCGTCTGCTTGTAGGTAAGAACGAGAGACATTGAGTGGAATGTCTGGAGAATCGATAACTCCTTTGAGCATTTGTAAGAAATCTGGGACTATTCCTTCTACATTATCGGTAACAAAAACCTGATTTTGGTACAACTGGATTCGGTCTTTCTGCATGTCTAAGTTTTGCGTTAGTTTAGGAAAGTACAGAATTCCGGTAAGGTTAAAGGGATAATCTACGTTGAGATGTATGTGAAATAACGACTCTTCAAATTGCATTGGATACAATTCTCTGTAGAAGTTTTTATAGTCTTCATCTTCTAAATCTGCAGGTTTTTTCGTCCATGCAGGATTGGTATTGTTGATGATGTTATCTACATCAATTTGTTTGTGAGGCTCTGTAGTCTCTTTACCGTCTTTGTCTTTGGTGGTCTTGGGAATAAAGTCGGGATCGTTTATTTTTTTGGTTCCAAATTTAATAGGGATTTGGTTGAAACGATTGTACTTGGTGAGTAGGTCTTTAATTTTAGAGTCTTCTAAAAATTCTTTGGAATCGTCGGCGATATGCAAAATGATTTCTGTACCTCTGTCTGTCTTGTCGTGGGCTTCGATAGTGTACTCTGGAGAACCATCGCAAGTCCAGTGTGCTGCTTTTTCATCTTTGTATGATTTGGTGATAATTTCTACCTTTTCTGCTACCATAAAAGCAGAGTAAAACCCTAAACCAAAGTGCCCTATGACACCTGTATCATTTTTTTCGTCTTTGTATTTTTCAAGGAATTCTTCGGCTCCCGAGAATGCAATTTGGTTGATGTATTTTTCGACCTCATCGGCAGTCATTCCCAATCCTTGATCTGTAATGTGAATCTTTTGATTGTCCTTATCGACTTTAATTTCTATTTGAGGGCTTCCATATTCAACTTTAGCCTCACCAATAGCAATTAAATGTTTTAACTTAGTGGTTGCATCTGTAGCATTTGAAATCAATTCTCTTAGAAAGATTTCATGATCAGAATACAAGAACTTTTTGATTAGCGGAAAGATATTTTCTACTGATACATTGATATTTCCTTTGCTCATTGTTTGTTTCGTTTTGATAGTTTATTGCAATTTAAATGGTCAAAAAAAATACCAAACTAAGAATGCTGACAAGATGACATTTCAAGTGTGTTAGTGTGTCAAGATGCCTCAGAGTTTAGTGTTTTTCAGCATGTATTTTTTCGTGGAGGTTGCTAAAGTTTTTCCCTCGGACGTGTTGTCTTGATATTGAAACTGCCTCGTTATTAAGGGATTTAGATCTCTAAATAGCAATCTGTTATTTTGTATTTTCTTGAATTACAAATAAGGAGTGGAATATGACGATGGCGCTGCTTTGTGGGTCGTTCACTTTAAGAAATTGGTTGTTAAGTTCTGTATTACAGATCTCTCAACATCTCCGATGTGTGAGGGGTTTTCCAACTGCCACCTGTAAAGTCTGGGACTTTTACGGAAACGCTATTCTGAGCGACAGACAGTTCGGAAAGAGGTGTGATAGAACTCCAGAGGACACCATCGTACACATTGATGTCTAGAGGGAGTCCTTCGTTTAAACATCGGATGAGTCTGTAGATCATCACAAAATCCATTCCGCCGTGGCCAAACGCATTATCTGAAATTTGATGTTTTAGTTTTTGCCACAGAGGGTGATCATAGCGTTCTCTGTATGATTGATATGTTTCGCGATCTAGCCATTGATGACCCCACCAGGCAAGCTCTTCTTTGTTGATGTATAATCTAGATGGATACCCCTCATGAACAGCTTTTGTACCAACGAGGGTGTTGAGTCTATTGTAGGGTCTTCCTGTGTGAACATCGAATTGTAGCATGATGGTTTTTCCTAGTTTGGTTTTTATCAGCGTGGTGTTCATATCCCCACATTGAATTTTTGTGTATGGGCTTTGATATTTTTTGGCGGCATCACTGAGGCTCTTTTCTCTGGAACTCATAGAGACAAGGCTATCGTAGATATCTCCACGACCAATATTCATATATTGGCTAATAGGTCCTAAACCATGTGTGGTGTAAAAATTACCGTCTTTGTTAAGATGGTGTTTAATGCGCCATTGATCTTCATAATAGGTTTCGTCTAGTAGATGTTTGCGGAGGTCATGGATGTAGGCTCCTTCTGCATGAGTTAGATCACCAAAGACTCCCTGATTTACCATGTTTAGAATCCAGAGTTCTTCGTTGTTAAAACAGCAGTTTTCCATCATCATGCAATGTTTTTGCGTGCGTTCTGCTGTTTCAATAAGGTTCCAACAATCTTTTAGCGTGAAGGCTATAGGCACCTCACAGGCAACATGTTTTCCGTTTTCCATACCATATATACACATCTTTGCGTGCCATTCCCAAGGTGTGGCGATTATAAGTAGGTCTATATCGTCGCGTTTGGCTAGCTTTTTCCATTCTTCTTGATCCCCAAAATACATATCAGCGCCTTCGGGTTGTACATTTTTTAAATGTGTATTGAGTTTTTCTACCTTTTCTTGCTTTAGATCTGAGATAGCAACAACTTTAGCATGTTTATGTTGAATTAGCCATTGAAACATTTGGATTAACGTATTCCCTCTATTTCCTGCTCCAATAATCCCTACTCGTACAGTTTTGATCTTAGGTGATGTTAGACCAAAAGCATTTCCCGTTGCACTTTTCTCCAGAAGTTCTTCTGTTTTACTATGTGGATTCTTATCGCAGGCAGCTAGCGAGGTAATTCCTAAGAAGAGCGCAGCCTTTCCTGAGAGGTTTAAAAATTTTTTTCTATCCATTTTCGTTATATTGCTAAGAGTCTATTAAATCACTTCAATAAATATATGAATAATAGATAACTTTACTTATCTTAATTTTTACAAATCAAAACCATACGATAAAATGATGTATAATTCTAAGATTACAGGATTGGGATATTACGTGCCAGAGAATGTGGTTACAAATAACGATCTTAAGCAATGGATGGATACTAGTGATGAATGGGTACAGGAGAGAACAGGGATAAAAGAAAGAAGGTGGATTGATCCCGCAACAGGAGATAACACCTCGTCTATGGGAGTAAAGGCTGCCCGTATAGCAATTGATAGGGCTGGTCTTACCAAAGAAGATATCGATTTTATCATTTTTGCAACCTTGAGTCCAGATATGTATTTTCCTGGTGGAGGAGTTCGAGTGCAAGATATGTTAGATATGCCTACTGTGGGAGCACTTGACGTTCGCAATCAATGTTCTGGATTTATTTACTCACTTTCTGTGGCAGATCAGTTTATCAAGACAGGGATGTATAAAAATATCTTGGTTATAGGTTCTGAAAATCATTCTGGAGGTCTCGAACGTTCCACGCGTGGTAGAGGTGTCACCGTAATTTTTGGTGATGGTGCAGGAGCTGCAGTTTTATCGAGATCCTCAGAAAAAGGGAAAGGGATTTTATCTTCTCACTTACATTCAGAGGGAAAATATGCACGTGAGTTAATGTTGGACGGTCCTGCAACTGGAAGATGGGTTCCTGAAATTTTGGCAGAAAATAATCCAGATGATGTGTCCTACTATCCTTATATGAACGGTCAGTTTGTGTTTAAACACGCTGTAGTTCGTTTTTCAGAAGCTATTATAGAAGGATTACAGGCAAACGGACTTCAAAAAGAGGATATTGATATGCTAATACCCCATCAAGCGAATCTAAGAATCTCTCAATTTATCCAAAAAAAATTTCAATTATCTGATGATTGTGTTTACAACAATATCATGAGGTATGGCAATACTACGGCGGCATCTGTGATTATCGCACTAACTGAAGCTTGGGAGGAAGGTAAGATTCACGATGGAGACTTAGTCGTCTTAGCAGCCTTTGGTAGCGGATTTACTTGGGGTAGCGTTATCATTCGGTGGTAATATTTTCTAAAGGTTGAAACTTGTGCGAAGTCTATTCTTGGTCTTTGATCGGTAGCTAGATATTGCTATGATTTGGATTTAGGAATTGATCACAAGCAAAAAGCTGTCTCGAGTTGAAACAGCTTTTTAAGTATAAATAGTTGGATTAGTTTAGTTGGTTGTTTGATATTGACCAATTAGATCTTTTGTAATAGTATTCAAGTCACAATCTCCGTGCTTGATGGCTATTATTTGAGGGTATAGTCTTGAAGCACTGTCATAAATCTTTCCTTTTACAACTCCCATAGCCTGCAAAAATACTTGATTAATTGATGAGGTAATTTCAGAATTGATTGGAACAACAGCAGTAATTTCTTTTGACTCAATGCCTATTACTTGGTATCCAACACTTCCTGAAACTTCACCTCTCGAGGCAGCTGCACCAAGAGCTACTAGGCTACTGATATCAATATTGTTTTTTAAAGCATTGACGTTTGCAATAATTCTTAGCCCAATACCCAATTTAGCATATCCAACACAATTGTCATCTCCATTACCTTTGACAGTTTGAATAATATATTTGTTGTAATCAATGATTAATCTGTAGGTTCCTTTACTTACTGATCTCCCAGAATACAGGTAGCTAACTTCGCCATTTCTATTGAAACTCTGAATGGTCGTTTCCATGGATTCATTGGGTAAAAAGTTTAATACAGACTGTTTGTCCATCGACATTTGAAGTGTTGTAACTTTATCGATTTTTTTGCTAGAAGATGCAACAGTAAGACCACCGTTAACTTGGATGGGTGCAATTGGGATAAAGTCGATGTAATTTTCTGCGGTCACTTCAAAGTTATCTGGTCTGTTTGACAGGATTTGTGCTGGAATACTAGTTACAAATACTAGGAACACAAGTGTCACGAGAATATTTTTCATTTCAGTAGTATATTTCAAATGTTATAGAACAATCCAAAACTAATAAAAAAACCTTAAAATACTCGGTGTTTTTTAGGAAATCTAATACACAGGATATTAACAAATGAAAATAAGTATCAAACTGGTTTTCGTCTGATATGTAATAAGTTTGTCAGAAGTATTGGTTTTTGTCATGCGCTTAGATATTTACTTTTCTTAATATTGACTGTTTTTTACTTGAGTTGTAATCATTTTCTATGCTAAAAGATTCTCAAAAAATGGATTTGAACTAGAATTTCAAGAATGAAGGTACTATTAGCTATGAATCAATACTAATTTTTTTACCAGCTTCTGCTAGTTCTACAGCATCAAAGATTTCTTGCGCTTCTTTTTTAAATAGCTCGGTATTGGAATATCGACTGGAATAATGTCCTAGAACCAATTTTTCTACATTTGCAGTTTTAGCAATTTTTGCAGCCTGTCTTGCGGTAGAATGCTTGGTTAGTTCAGCTAAGTCTTCTCGATCAGACAGAAAGGTAGACTCGTGATATAGAAGACTTACATTTGCTATAATTTTTGCGATGGTTGGTTTGTAGCAAGTATCACTACAGAACGCATAGCTAAGAGGTTTGGGAGGATCTAAGGTTAATTGCTCGTTTTTGAGAACTTTTCCATTGGATATTACGAAGTCTTTGCCTGCTTTTAAATTGTTATAATCGCAAAATTCAATCTCTTTGAACTGTTTGATTACATTCATGTTGAGCTTTCTAGGCTTTACTTTTTCCTTAAACAAATACCCGTTTGTATAAATCCTATGATGTAATGGAATGGTCCACACCTCTACCTTGGTGTCTTCAAAAATGAGTTCACTTTTTGAGGAGGTTAATTCATGGAAAATAAGTTCAAATTTTACATGAGATTGAGAAATATGCAACTGATTCTCGATGAATTGGCGAATTCCTCTGGGTCCATAAATGGTTAGGCTCTTCTCTCGGTTTAAGAGTCCAAAAGTTGAGATCAGTCCTACAAGTCCAAAAACGTGATCACCGTGAAGGTGAGAGATAAAAATATGATTGATTTTAGAAAATCCAACTTTGAACTTTCGCATCTGGCGCTGTGTGCCTTCACCACAATCAATTAAAAAATGTTTCGAATTAATTTCTAGATACTGAGAGGTAGGATGTGCATTCACACGAGGAGTTGCCGAATGGCAGCCTAAAATCGTAAGTGCTATGCTCATTTAATTACAAAGCGTTTAGAAATGAGTTCTTTGTTGTTTTGGAGCACATAAATATACATTCCAGATTTTAGATCATTTTTGGAGAAAAGGATTACATTTTTTCCTTTGATAGCCTTAAATCGTTTTTCATAGACTATTTTTCCTAAGATATTTTTGACTTTTAGAAGAATGATTTGTTCGTTGTCTGAAGTAAACCGTATGTTGGTATTTGAAGTAAATGGGTTGGGAGCTACTGAAACCTCAGAGAGCGATTTCTGAGAAAACACTATTGTGGTACAAAATAGTAAGAGAGTAAAAAGTATTTTCTTTATCATAAAGTTTTCTAATTAAAAACCGAGATCACGTTCTATGGATTCCATTTCTATCATATCCTCTGCTTCTTGTAATGTGGGTACGATGTTGATGTTTTCTGGAAAATCGTCAATATTAACTGACGATTTAATCGTTACAAAAGACATGCCTTTTCGATTCAAATCCTCGGCTATTATCAAAAGTAAAGAGATTATTGCATCGTCTATGTTAAGGTTTTCAGAAATTTCGAGTACCAGATGATTCGAGGTTAAAGCCTTCCATTCTAGTTTAAATTTCTCAAAAGAGTATGCATTAACACTGACAAATGTGTAGTTATTCTTTGTCTGAACATCCATGATTTAGCGTTTTATTTGTTGTGCTAGTAAGTAAATGATAGCCATTCTAACAGCAACTCCGTTTTCTACTTGATTCAGAATAATAGACTCGTTAGAATCGGCAACATCACTGGTAATCTCTACACCTCTATTAATTGGTCCTGGATGCATAATCACGATTTCCTTTCCAAGTGTATCCAACATCTCTTTGTTAATTCCAAAAAGTTGGGTGTACTCTCTAGTAGATGGAAAGTACTTGATGTCCATTCGCTCATGTTGAACTCTTAAAACATTTGCCACATCACACCATTGCAGCGCTTTTTTTATATCGCTCTCAATCTCAACACCTAAACTTGTTATATATTTAGGAATTAGTGTTTTGGGACCGCATACTTTAACATTTGCACCTTGAAGTTTTAATGCATAGATATTTGATAACGCCACACGAGAGTGAAGGATATCACCAACAATGACTATATTTTTTCCTTTGACTGTTCCAAGAGCCTCTTTTATTGAAAAACTATCTAACAACGCTTGAGTAGGGTGTTCGTGGGTTCCATCGCCTGCATTGATGATTTTAGCATTGACATGTTTAGAGAGAAAGACTCCTGCACCAACATGATGATGTCTCATCACTACAATATCCACCTTCATGGAAAGAATGTTATTAACGGTATCAATCAACGTTTCTCCTTTTTTTACAGAAGATTGCCCTGCTGAGAAATTGATGACATCTGCGGAAAGTCTTTTCTCTGCCAATTCAAAAGATAGTTTGGTACGTGTGCTGTTTTCAAAAAATAGATTAGCAATGGTAATGTCTCTGCCGTCGGACCGGTGACGAAACGTGTTCGAGCCCTTGAATCGGGTGAGTATCTGATCCAGGGGCTACCGCCCGGTGATTACGAGGTCAGCTTCGATCCATTTGAAGATGGGCCTGAACCACGACCGAGTGGGCAGATCACTGTCAGTGGCAACGGTGAACGAGTGCTCGATCTGCGTCCGTGATGGGGCCCAGTCTCGCAGTCGATTCCGAATTCGGCCCCT
>JABSPP010000439.1 GCA_013214275.1 Flavobacteriaceae bacterium | reverse complement strand
TTTTATCAAATTTCCATCTGTATTTTTTAAAATCAAATCCTGTTGCATAATTGTCTACTCTAAACCTGTAATTCATTCTACGTCCACTTTTAAAGTCCAATTCTACAAAGTATCCATGTCCAAAATATTTTAATTCATACTCTTTGTATTTCATATACTTTTCATCCAATGCTTTGTTCGAGTATTTTATGAACTTTAGAGTGTCACTTTTCATAAAAGCTCCATTTTTATTATCAACAAACCAATCTTTTTTTACAAAGTCAGACTTTGAAAATTCCTGACTAAAGACAAGAATAGTTGAGAATAGAAAAATTAAATTTAATATTTTTTGATTCATCAGAATGTCTGTCATGATTATTGTTTATATCAAATTTATTCTTTCAAGGTTAATTAGAAAATAATTAATGAGTGAACGACCCTTTTAGACTAGGGAATGAGTTTCCCATAATTATTGTCAACATATAAATATATTTGATTAAATACATCCATCAAAAACAACGATAAAAAAGCTTGTCTTAACATTTGGAGTCTAGATGCCGCGTTAGGGATGGCAGCGGCATCCTTTTTTGCCTACAAAGGGCAAAAAAGATATAGCGGAGAGCCCGACCCGTAGGGAAACGCCCCAATCAATACAAGGAAGGTACTCAACCTTCTCAGCGAGAGTAATTGTCATATAGTGCTGCTGATGCAAATCTTTTGCAGACTGTTTGGTTTTTGTATGGGCAAAACCGACAACCACAACGTAAATTAACCGTATTTTTGACAATATATCTTACAAATTTATGAGACGCAGCACGCTTTCTTTGCAATTCCTGCTACTATGTCTTTTTGGCTATGCACAGCAAATGCCCATTGATTTTTCGACGTCTGATGATAATTTTAGTGTTTTTGGTGGCACCGTATTTTCAACCAGAGTAGATCCCGTAGATGCATCGAATACAGTTGGTGAATTTTTTAACAGTGGTGGCGTAGGACAGGGGTTCTTCTTGGATCTAACACCTGATGTGGATCTAGACCAACGCCAAGAAATTACCTTGCGCTTTTACGCATTTGATGGGAATGCCCATGATGTGATGGTCAAATTAGAAAATGGCACTCAGCCCAATGTAGAAGTACAAATAAACGCCCCTGCACAGGGAACTGCCACATGGCAATCTTTGTCTTTCGACTTTTCCAACGCTCAAATTAGTGGTGGTGGAGGTTCAACCAGTGCCACTGGGCAATATACCAGACTCACCATCTTTATTGATGGTCTTTCCACCACACCCGGAACCTTTTTAATAGACGATATCTGGGACGGAACAGCACCAACGGATCCCAATGCGCTGGATGTTACCTATACAGACTTGGTCTGGGCAGACGAATTTGATATAGATGGTGCTGTAGATGCCAATAAATGGCATCACCAAACCTTTGGTCCCAATGGTGGCCAGTGGTACAACGGAGAGCAGCAGCACTATACCGATAGCCCCAGCAACTCCTTCGTTGCAAATGGATTTTTAAACATTGTTGCAAAAAGAGAAACCACCACACAAGATGGAGTGACTCTAGACTATACCTCGGCGCGACTGAATTCTAAGTTTGCCTTTGCCTATGGTCGTATTGATGTTAGGCAAAACTCCCTTTTGGCAACGGAACTTGGCCTGCTATCTGGACACTAGGAAAAAATATCAATGAGCCTGGCGCGTGGTTTCAAACACAAGGTTTTGGTACTGTTAGTTGGCCTCATTGCGGAGAAATAGATGTGATGGAGC
>JABSPP010000438.1 GCA_013214275.1 Flavobacteriaceae bacterium | reverse complement strand
TGGTGCATGGGGAGATTTAGGAGCTTTTAGTTTTTACCCGACTAAAAACTTAGGCGCTTTAGGCGATGGTGGTATGATCGTCACACACAATCCACAACTGGCGCAAAAATTATATCAGTTGCGGATGTATGGATGGAACAAAAATTTTAGGGTCTCCGGAGAAATAAGTGGGTAAAAAGGAACCGCGGATAAGCACGAATATGAAAAATAAATGGGCTGCACTGCCCTGGGGCTCATTGCCGCCCCAGACCCCGCTAGGGGAACAGAATTAAAGCAAATATGCCTTTAAGAAGTCCTTGGATTTATAGGAAGATATTTTAGAATGGAGATGCATTGGGAAATCATTCAGGAAAGTAGGTGAAAACTCAAACGAACCCAAAGACCTCCCAATGCAAGTAAAAACCGTACTGAACAAATGCCACCGCTTCAAGCGATTTGTGTATCACTCAATAAAATTTATGCCAATAAAAGGCAAAGAAAGTATCGTAGCAGAAATTGTCCCTCGTTCAAATAGCCAGACAATCTGTTCAGGTTGCAAGCGATGTGCCCCTGGTTATGACCACTGTGGGAAAGCTCGGCTTTTTCAATTTGTTCCATTGTGGGGCTTTCAGGTCTACTTTTTGTACTTAATGCGTCGTGTCGACTGTGAAAGGTGTGGGATCAAAGTAGAAGAAGTGCCTTGGGCTCAAGGCAAAAGTTCACTGACATCAACCTATCAAATCTTTCTTGCTCAATGGGGGCGTAGGCTGAGTTGGCAAGAAGTGGCCGATGTTTTTGAAACGAGCTGGAATAAGGTCTTTAGTTCTGTGAAGATGGTAGTTGAGTATGGGCTCAAACACCGTAATCTAGAAGGAATCAGAGCAATAGGAGTGGATGAGTGGCAATGGAGAAAAGGGCACAATTATGTCACCTTGGTCTACCAAATTGAAGAGAACTGTAAACGCCTGCTGTTCATTAGCGAAAGACGTACAGTCAAATCGTTACTGAAGTTTTTCCGTATGATTGGAAATGAAGCTTCTGGCCAGATCCAATATATCTGTTCAGATATGTGGAAGCCTTATTTGAAAGTGATTAAAAAGAAAGCTCCGCAAGCTCTGCATATCCTGGATCGTTTTCATATTATCTCAAATCTCAATAAAGCGATTAACGAAATCCGTGCAGGTGAGGCTCGAAAAATGAAACAAGAAGGATATGAAGAAGTCCTTACACATACAAAATATTGTTTCCTAAAAAATCCGGAGAACCTGACGGACAATCAAAAAACAAAGCTAGGGGATGTACTCCAATACGATCTTAAAAGTGTGCGTGCCTATCTCCTCAAAGAAGCTTTCCAACTCTTTTGGAGCTACAAGAGTCCATATTGGGCTGGATGGTACTTAGAGAAATGGTGTAACCGAGCGATGCGCTCGAAGCTCGAACCAATAAAGAAGTTTGCCAAATCTATGCGCAAACACCGGCCATTAATCATGAACTATTTTAAGGCAAAAAAACAGTTCTCCTCTGGAGTGGTTGAGGGTTTAAATAGGAAAATTAATTTGACTACCAGAAAAGCATTCGGATTTAGGACCTTTGAAGGCCTTCAAATCGCTTTGTTTCACACTATGGGGAACCTTCCTGAGCCGAAAACCACCCACAGATTTTTTTGAAGAGGCTAATGTTTCATAATTCACTTTAGGCAAACGATCTAATGTCTCCTTTACCAAATTGGGTCGACTCGGTGAATAATAGAGTGACTCATTTAGCATTTTTTTATCTGCTACCTT
>JABSPP010000437.1 GCA_013214275.1 Flavobacteriaceae bacterium | reverse complement strand
ACTGGCTGGAGCATGGCTTCTAATGGTTGACGAATGAACTCGCTCCATGTAGATTCCATGAACTCACGAACTTTTGAGGTGCTGTCCTTTTTTGACTTTTCAAACTCGTCATTCAACATCTCTTTAAATTCGTTCGTTATGGCATTTAGGTATGAACTGCCAATACTCCCCTCAGCAATCAATTTAGCTGCATAGATATCTTTGGGATTTTGGTGCTTAGAAATTGCCTTATATAATTTAGGCTGTGTAAAACGCGGCTCGTCACCTTCGTTATGACCGTATTTCCTGTAACCTAACAAATCGATAAATACATCACGCTTGAACCCCATTCTAAATTCTATCGCCATCTCCATAGCATGGCATACCGCTTCTGTATCATCTGCATTGACATGTAAGACAGGAGACAGAGTAACCTTCCCTACGTCTGTACAATAAGTACTAGAACGCGCATCTAGGTAATTCGTAGTGAACCCTATTTGATTGTTGACCACCACATGAATCGTTCCTCCTGTTTTGTAGCCATGGAGTTTTGCCATTTGAATCACTTCATACACCACTCCTTGTCCAGCAATAGCCGCATCTCCATGAACTAGGATGGGGAGTATTTTACTGTTATCACCGTTGTATTTTCTATCAATTTTTGCCCGAGTGATTCCCTCTACAACTGCATCCACAGTTTCTAGGTGAGAGGGATTGGGCACCAAATTCATTTTAATTTTTTTCCCATCTCTGTAGGTTTTGCTGAGAGTTAACCCAAGATGATATTTTACGTCACCATCAATTTCTTCATCTTCAAAATCTTTGCCTTCAAACTCACTAAAAAGATCGCGAACTGGTTTTTTAAAAATATTCACCAGTGTATTCAATCGACCTCTATGCGCCATCCCCAGAACACATTCTTTAACATCATAGTCTTCTGTAGCTTTTCTCAAAGCAACACTAATCCCGGGAATCAGCGCTTCACCTCCTTCCAAAGAAAATCGTTTCTGACCTACATATTTGGTTTGTAAAAAACTTTCAAATGTTACGGCTTGATTCAGCTTAGAAAGGATGTACTTTTTCGTATCTAAAGAGTAATTGGGGTGATTGTCATTTTGATTCAAGCGATCCTGCCACCATTTCAACTCCTCGGGATTCCTCAAATACATATACTCTACACCAATAGAATCACAGTAGATTCGCTCTAGATGGGCAATAATATCTCTTAACGGTTTAGGTCCAATTCCCAAAACTTCCCCTGCATTAAAAATAGTATCGAGGTCTTTTTCAGAAAGCCCAAAATTTTTAATTTCTAAGGTTGGTGTGTATTTCCTTCGATCTCTAACAGGGTTTGTCTTTGTAAATAAATGTCCACGAGTTCTGTAACCATTGATCAGATCTACTACCAGAAACTCTTTTCTAACTTCTTCTGGTATCTCATGAGCGATCTCATCTTCGTCTGTAAGAGAGTAGTTTTCATTCGCGAGATCGTATCCTTGAAAAAAGCTTCTCCAACTGGGTTCTACAGCATCTGGGTTTTGTACATATTGATCGTATAGATCGGCGATGAAACCTGTGTGTGCAGCGTTTAAAAACGAAAACTTATCCATGAAATTCCTTTGCTTTGCAAGTACGCTATTTATCCTGGCAAAAGTACAATTATTTGGAAAAATAAGGGATGGATTTTACAGTTTTCAGCTGCTCACTTTTTTTTGCGATTTTTATAAAAAAGTTTTTACGATTTTTTAAAATACTATATATTTGCACCCACATTGCGAAATTTGTTAATTA
>JABSPP010000436.1 GCA_013214275.1 Flavobacteriaceae bacterium | reverse complement strand
TTCTTAGCTTACCATTAGAATCACAGCGCTTGCCAATATCGCCAAAATCTACTTGAGCTTCCTCTCCAGGGGCGGTATGGAATCTAACGCAAGTAGTATTCTTGATATTGTGATTTCTTATATATCTGCTTAGTCGCTCCGTCAAAATAGCTTAAAAACCTTGAGTAAGCAAAATTTTATCAAATTATCAAAAAAACTTTTACTGTTGGAACAATTTTACTGCACATCTGAGGGCTTTTTTATTCGAATTTGCAAAAATTTTCAGCAAATTTTACTATCAACGCAAGTGATTTTGTTAACCATTTTTGCACTGGTTTCTATTAATAAATAATTGAGATTTTAAGACTTATGCCTTTAAGGAGAGGCCATAATCTTGTTGCTTATACTTCGCAAATTGAAGCCAATAGCAGAGATGATTGGGTTTAAGATATCTCCTATTATTCCTTTCAAATAATTTCTACCCATTCGACCATATTGTTTTAAATGACCAATCACTGGTTCGATTGCACTCCGCCTTTTTTGCATTGCTTTAAGCTTAGGTGTAAGAGTTTTCTTAGTGCGCGGAGTATAAATCTTACCTTTTTTCTGATAATTATTTCCACAATAGCCAAGATCCACAAACATATTACCAACTTCTTGGCCTGTTGTTGATTCAATTTTTTCAACAGTTTGATCAAGAGTGTGTCCATCATATGGATTGCCATGCAGCGATTTTACTCCTAAAATAAAATTGCCTCGTCCACTAACTCCAAGACCAACCTTATTACCAAATTCATATGGTTTATGAAGCTTGCCTTTACCTATACATTCAACTTCTTCAGCATGGAAGCTATATAGAATTTTATTGCCTGCTGCTTTATATTGAGACTTGGCTTTTTTATTTAAAAATGATTGAGCATGCACTCGTTTAATCTTTGCAAGTAAAGCTTGATCGGATGTAGATAATTCTATCCCTGATTTTACTATATTCCTTTCAAAAACTCGGATTAATCTACCTACCAAAACTTTAAGATGGCGCATCGTTTTTTGACGTTGCTTTGACTTGCTGTCTGCTTTATAACGCCAGAGCTTGATTAAGCCATGTTTGTATTTTTTCTTATAGGTTTCATTCAATTTAAATCCCAGTTTATGACTCAAATTTACTATCTCTTCTCTCGCCTTGCCCAGCAAATGCGCGTCATGTGGATGCTTAATATTCTTAATTTGAACTGTTGTATCAATAATCACCGAGGCCATATCTTTTTTTTTATACGCACCAACGCGTAGGCCTACAGATGCTAACTCCTTTAAAATTAACTCATATCCTGCTTCACCTAGATCATTTCTAAATCTACGAATACTACTCTCTGAAACTATCGACGCATCACCACTATATTCATATCCACAAAAATACTGCCAATATATATTCTCTTCTAATGTCTCTGATGTTAAGCAATCAGAAAAATTATACATCGCTTGTAGCATCGATAAACCTAGCATAACTCTCAAATCTTTCTTTGCTCTACCATATCTCTTGACGTTAACTATTTGACTTACACCAGATTCTAGTTCAGACCAATTTATTAACTCTCTTAACTTATATAATTTGTGTTTGGGATTTAGTTCAATTGATAATTTCTGGTGAAATAATCTTCCTTGCTTCTGTTTCAACTCTATTTTTTCTGTTGGCATTTTTTACCTCAAATCCATAAGCTTTATACTTTATTTATAGCATTTTCTTATGGATTTATCAATTCATTTATACTGCTAATTCCCTTATTTTATATGGGTT
>JABSPP010000435.1 GCA_013214275.1 Flavobacteriaceae bacterium | reverse complement strand
AAGTTATTGGTGTTTGTATTGTTGTGTAGGAGAGCATAGTCCAATCATTAGGGACCCTACCTGCACTTCGTTCCAGTAGGTAAATGCGACTAGGTCTTGTTTAGAAAAGAGATATTAGTAGGCTGAAGTGAAGTGAAGGTTCAGTACTCGTGGTAGTATGGAGCCTGTCTGCTTTCTATGGTTAATCCAAGCAAATGTTTAAATTTTTTTCATACATAACTTGATTTCTTACGACAGCAAAAACGCGAAGAATGATTTTATTTCTCAAAGCATTGATGACACTTAAGAATGGTTTACCTTCTGCTCGTTTTCGTTGATAATAAATACCTAGTTCGCCATTAGTAGCCGCAACGGATCGGGCACCTTGTGTAAGCAAAGCCTTAATGCGTTGATTGGCTCTTTTGGAGTTGGGACTTCGTTTTCGAACGCTTTTACCAGAACTCCATTCTCTAGGCGTAACTCCAGCATAGCGAGCAAAAGCTTTTGCTTGACTAGGTTTGAACTTTGTGAAGCCCTGTGTAGCGATCAGGATTTCTCTTGCTGTGACGGGCCCCACTCCTTCAACAGAACTAACTTGCTCAAACAAAATGCTCAACTCTTCATCCTGCTCAATAATTACTTTAAGCTGTTGTTCTATCTTTTTGATGTCTGCTCGGAGTGCTTTTACCGATTCGTTTTGGTGCTCTTTAAGTAAATCGACTTGTTGGTCTTCTACAAAACCTTTAGCCTCTTTAACCGGGATTTCTAGCATATTTACAGCATTTAACAAACGCTGTCGCTGCCTTTGCAATAACTCAATTTGCTCCAGGCTCCGTTTTTTGAGTTGATAGGGTCGTAATTTATCAGAGAAACGAATGCAATATTCCGCTATTCGGCGGGCATCCAGACAATCGTTCTTTTCGTCCCAGCCTTGATCTCCGGCAATTAAAGAAGAAATTTTTTGAGCAGGAACTATGCTAAGTTGCCCTCCCTGAGCTAACCATAATTGAGCCAGCCAATTCGTATAGATGCCTGTATACTCCATGCAGAGTAAACAATCCGATAAGCTATCTAAGCTCAATAAGCTTTTTATTTGCTCTATAAAACCCTGTATGGAATCTTGATCATTATTCATCATTGATTCATAAATGCGTTGTCCAGATGGCTTTAAAATACAGTAGTGGAAGCTTAGTTTACCTACATCACATCCCACAGCATAAGTAAATTTCATAACTTTGAGTTTAACATTAAGTTTTGGTGTGGAAACCTTTGCTAAATGTTTAACCTGAACAGTGGCCTTTAGTGAGTCGTTAACTCTTTTTTTCTATTTGTCCCTACTGGTTAAACTAAAGCTACGAAAGGATTCAAAGCAGACAATAGGTCGTTAACCTGTGCCGTAGGCATAATGCACCTTCCGTACTTCAAAGGTTTTCCACATTTTTAATGTGGAATTAACAAAAGAAAAAAGTAACAAAAAAGAAAAGTTATACATAATGATAATGATTATATGTATATCATATCTTTTTTACAAACCTAAAGGCCTATGGCTGAAAAGCCTTACTTCCTTCGGTCACCAAGCTTTTCACTGCCTAACCTTTGAAGCATAAAAAAAGGAATGCAGCTTTACCTACCGAATGGTAGGCGTACTACATCCACCTTTTTTCGCACTCACCCCATAAAAAAGCCCCGATCAAAAGATCGAGGCTTACATTTGCACGTGCTAAATAATGGTAACTATAATAATTTCTATAACTCTAAACTTCCTACCCATAATATTTGTCCGTCTGGATACA
>JABSPP010000434.1 GCA_013214275.1 Flavobacteriaceae bacterium | reverse complement strand
ATATTAGGATGATGCTTTAACAACTAGGATTTTAACACTTGATCTGGAAAGCCCAACTACAGATTCACAAACAGGTGCGATAAACACACAATCTGTACAAGTTAATGCTCCTTTACTAGGATTGGTACCCATACCATCACTACTGATTACTACTGTGTCAGTAAAATTTAACATGTCAGTATCAACATCAGAATCAACAACCTCCACAAGCGAAAGAGAGATGAGCCTTAGTCTTTCAGATAGCTTTTGGGGCATCAGAGCTTCTTTTTCAGGATCTGTAAAAAGTTCAGAGGAAAGAATCCGCAGTAGCGATCAATCAGCAACTTATACAGTTCATGTAGAGGCTACTCAACAAGATCCTGTGGAAGGGATGAGCAAGTTGATGGATATTCTTTCTAGTACGATTACACCTATTCCAGGTGGAATAAAATCTGCATCTGCATAAAAATTATTTGAATTAGTTGATATGTCGGGGAGTGCACCTCCATGGGGAACTCCTCGGCTTTCTAAAATAAAAATATACAATGGATATTACACAACATAAAGAGATTCGATTAGAAAACCTGTTAACTAATAGGGCAAACATCGAAGAAGGGGCTATGGAAAAGGAATTTAAGGTGATGGAAACTTTTATTAAAGAGAACAAACTCAATCAGGTAGGAGGAGTCATTACTGCTATACATAAAATGGACAAGGAGAATGGTTTACTAGACATGGAAATCATGATTCCTGTGGAATCTAGCATCGACAGTCTAGAGCCCTACACCATTAAACCCATATTTCATTTGGTAAACGCCCTACACTTAGAGTATCTGGGAGATCCAAAAGATTTATTAACAGCCTACAAGGAAATATACACTTATGTAGCAGACCACAACCTACAGCCCATTACACCGTTGTATAATTTTTACAGTAACAATTCAAGTGAAGAGCAAGTCTCAAATGCATTAAAAGTAGATATGCTAATAGGTGTTAACCCTTCAATTATTTAGTGATGAGACTATATTCGTGTAAAAAACATATTAGTAGTATAGAAGAATTGATGAGTGTAGTTCAAGAGGGTCAATCCCTTTTTGAAATCCTGAAAAATACAAGTTCTACTCACAGAAAATCACTTTTAATAGAATGTTTACAGAGAAGAGCAGCAAATAAATTGATAGAACCTGTAGAGCTATCCAATAACTACAATCTCTCTGAGTTTGAACTATGGTTGCTTCTTAAAAAATATCGATTTAAGAAACCTGATGATTTTTCTAAAAGTGATCAACTAAAATTTAACATTCGTGCACGATATTATAATTTGAGATATGTACTAATTAAGTTAAACCATTTTGATGATGATGATCTAGATGAGGTGATGAAATATTCTCGAGAGTATGTTACATCAACGTTAGAAAGAAAACCATCTGTATGGAGTATATGGAATAAGATTGTACTTCAAGTTAAAAAGACAATTAGAAAAATAAAAAAACCAATAGTATGACAACGAATGATAACCCTTCGCAAGGGATTATGAAACCTCTATCAATAGAAAAAATGGTGGCTGCACCTATCATTGCCGCTTTAAAAGCGCAAAATTTGATAGGTGAAGAAATAATTGAATTTTTAGACGCTATCGCTCTAGACAAAAATGGTGAAATACGAACCATTCCTTTCAAATACGAGTCTGATCTATTAGACAGCCAAGGTACGCCTACAGGTCAAACACGTAAAGTATCTATAAATGTTCCTTACCTCACCTTAGTAGATATCCCTTCAATAGCCATTGAGCAT
>JABSPP010000433.1 GCA_013214275.1 Flavobacteriaceae bacterium | reverse complement strand
AAAACTGGTCTACTCTAGATTCTGAAACAAGTTCAGAATGACATGAACGGAAATCTGTTGTACACTCATCTTACTCGGCAAAAGGATTACTTAACCACCGCTTTTTTCTTTTGAGTTCCTTCTGTTTTGGGTGCTTCGGGAACTTCTGCCTGCCCATTTTGTGCTGCTTGTAGCTGCGCACTTCCTTGGGTTTGTATCTTGGCAATTAAAGGTTGTACTTGGGCGTAGGGCTGAGTGCCCAATGCACTTAGTACATTATTGACTTCTTCTAGGGTGAAGGTTAGATTGATTTCGTTCATGATTGTTGTATTTTATAGGATCCATTTATTTACTTTATTAGCACGGATAACATTTCCGTTTCATCAGGGTAATAACACAATCACTCCGATGAACTAATTTGAGTCCTCATTAGCTGAGCTTCTTCCTTCCCTGAATTATGCAAATAAAAGAAGTACATGGGATGACGTGGGATCAAAAGTACTCTTCAGTTATTCCTTGAGTGTTTCTTGCAAGGTTTTTACCTGTTCGCGAAGATCCTTATATTCTAAGCGAATTTCATCAATACGTTGCTGCATGGTCAAAAATTTTTCTTCACGACCGTCATTGGCTGGTTTGCCTTCGCCCATCCATTCTAGATACCGTTTGGTGAGTTTGGACTCGTAACCAACACTATATTCTGGTTGAATTGCCCGTTCTACGATATCATCTAATTCTTTAAGACAAGCATTGGCTGCAGCCTGAGTCTTTATCAAGTCCTTTTCCATCAAATCAGCAACTGTATAGCGTTGGATTTCATCCTTCTGATCAACATACTCAAAGGGGTCGTTTAAAATCAGTAGCCCTTCAGTAACAAGTTCGTGGTTACTTTTCTGAACGATACGGTCATCGACTAACTTTTCTTGGGGTTGCAATTTTAACAGTCCTTCGGCAACCAATTCTTGATTGCTTTTGGGCACAATTGCATCACCCACTATTTTTTCTTCTGGTTGCAATTGTAAATGTCCTTGGACTTCTGCTTGCTCCAAGGTCAAAGCGACCGCCTTATGGTCTTTATCAATGCTAAAGTAGGGCGGAAATCGCTCTGTTTCCCCATGAGTCCATGCCATTTCCATGATTTTTGGATCAAAGCTAGTATAAAAGTCAGTGGCAGTGATCTGTGGGTCATACGCCACACAATGGTAAGCCAAAACTTCGAGGCTTGTTTTATTTCGAATGATGTACATAAGATAGTTGTTTAATTGTGGTTAATATTTAATCTATGATTTAAAATAAGAGGCAACAAAGGATGATTTAGTTGTTCATAACTCTACTAATATGTATAAATGACTGCTACACACTCCATAATTTTCCTGTTTCTTGTCTTTTTAAAATAGTAAGAATATGCCCGAAATTAATTACTGTTTTAGTTTAAGGTATTAGTCAAAATTTTCCTAAAAGAATATTTTACAATTTTATGATATAAGCTAATACATAGAAAGGTGGCATGTTGCTGTGCGCTTGATCTTCTCCTGTTTTACCTATTGTTATTTGTGCGTGTCCCTTATGAGATGTTCTCGGACGTCGATTTTTCCCATAATTTTGACCACTACCACCACCTCCAGCATTTTTATTATTATTGGTAATGTCGCCGAGACCATGAGTATGACCACTATCTGTTGCCGTATGATTATGCTTAGGCATTTGAGCTATGGTAAGTGTCACATTCTCCTCCCCACCCTTAGCTCCAATAGGGCGAGATGAACTGTTATAACCCAATACAAATCTATTTCTTAGGT
>JABSPP010000432.1 GCA_013214275.1 Flavobacteriaceae bacterium | reverse complement strand
TTCAATTTCTTTTAATGCTGTCTCTAATTGAAAAGATTTTGCTTTTAGATCTAATTCAAGCGTTCTATTGTTTTTATTATGAGTTGCGTTTCTTTGTCTGAGTGTATCAGTTAGGGCTGTTTTTGTTTCTAGGTTATTTTGTGAGAGTAGGAGTTGCTGGCGTTTCTTTTTTTCTGAGTTTTATAAGTGGGTTAGTTCAACCTCTATTCCGTCCAATTGTGTAACTACTCACCCTCCCCCCAAGCATAAAACATACCGCTAAAAACACATGAGTTTTTTTAGTAAAACCATGCCAATATGAAGCTATGAATATGCCTAAAAAGTTACCTGAGTTATCAAAAATGACCCATGAAGAAAAAGACGACATGATACGTCTTCTATTTGAAGCAATTATAGAATTGAGGGGAAAGGCATCCAAAAACAGTCGAAATAGCAATAACCCCCCATCCAGCGATGGGCTAGGAAAGCAGACAAAGAGTCTACGGGAAAAAAGCAATAAAAGCCCAGGGGCTCAAAAGGGGCATAAAGGAACTACGCTTAAAATGACAGAGACCCCGGATCATGTCGTGACTCACAAGGTAGGAATGTGCAATGGTTGCGGACTAGATTTGCACAAGAACCCATCGGAACTATGTACAAAAGCCCAAGTTTTTGAGATACCCGAACCAGAATTCATAGTAACCGAGCATCGGGTGGAGCAAAAAACGTGTCCAAGTTGTCGAGTAACAAATAAAGGCACGTTGCCCGAAGGGGTGTTTTTTGGCACGCAATATGGTGCTCGGTCAAAGTCATTGATAGTCTATTTGAATCAATATCAGTTATTGCCCTACAATCGGATCCGAGAATTTTTTGGAGATGTATTTGGGCAAACGCTGAGTGAAGGGGTCGTATTTAAGGCAAACAAGGCTTGTTTTGATCAAGCGGAAAGTACGGAGAATAACATTACAAGCAACTTAATCGATAGCAAAGTGATTCATGTCGATGAAACAGGATTGCGAGTAAATGGGGAATTACATTGGCTTCATGCGTGTGGTACAGAGTCACACACCAAATACACCATTCACCCTAAACGAGGAAAAGAGGGGATTGATAAGATGGATATTCTTCCTCAGTACAAAGGAATGGCTGTTCATGACCATTGGAAATCTTATTTTTCCTACACAGCTTGTCAGCATGTGTTGTGCAATGCGCATCATCTTAGAGAACTTAAATTTGTCGCCGAGCAATTAGGTCAAGATTGGGCTAATCAAATGATGAATTGTTTGATTTTGGCAAAGGATTTGACCCAGAAATATTTAAAAAAGGGGGAAATACCCCCTGCCATCATCTCAGATATTGAAATGTCTTATGACCGTATTATTCAGATAGGTTTAGCTCAAAATCCTTTACCAAAAAAAATACCAAAAAAACGAGGCCGCATAAAAAAGGGAAAGGTCCGATGTCTTCTTGAGCGGCTTCGTGATTTTAAATCAGAAACCTTATCCTTTATGATGGATTTTGATATCCCATTTGATAACAATCTTGGTGAAAGAGACATTCGTATGTCTAAGGTGAAACAAAAAATATCGGGTTCTTTTCGTTCGAATTTTGGTGCGCAGATGTTTTGCCGCATTCGCGGTTACATCTCAACCGCTCGCAAGCAAAACCTGAGCGCCTTTGAGTCTATTTACCAGGGGTTTACTGGTAATCCTTTAACATTTTCCACCTCGCAATAAGGGGGGAGGTGAGTAGTTACGATTATTGAATGATAACTCAATAGCGGATGAAGAAGTCAGAGAT
>JABSPP010000431.1 GCA_013214275.1 Flavobacteriaceae bacterium | reverse complement strand
AATGCTTATTGCGCAAGATTTGACCTATTATGGGTTGGATATTTATAAAAAAAGAGCATTGGCAGAATTACTCAAAGCCCTCGTAAAAGTAGAAGGAATTGAGTGGATCCGATTGCATTACGCATTTCCAACAGGATTTCCAATGGACGTCTTAGATGTAATGAAAAACGAGAAGAAGGTTTGTAATTACTTAGATATTCCACTTCAACATATCAATACAGAGATCCTAAAATCTATGAAGAGAGGAACCACTCATGAAAAAACTACTACGCTGATTCATAAATTTCGTGAGGCCGTCCCAAACATGGCGATTCGTACGACTCTCATAATAGGATATCCTGGAGAAACTGAAGAGCATTTTCAAGAGCTTAAAGCATGGGTACAGGAGATGCGTTTTGAACGCCTAGGTGCCTTCGAGTACTCTCATGAAGAAAATACAGGAGCCTTCGCTTTAGAAGATGATGTTCCTGCTGAAGTTAAGTTCAGAAGAGTCAATGAGATTATGGAAGTTCAATCACAGATTTCATGGGAGATCAATCAACAGAAAGTAGGAAAAACATTTCGTTGTTTATTTGATCGAAAAGAAGGCAATTACTTTTATGGACGGACAGAGTTTGATTCACCCGATGTGGACAATGACGTTCTTGTAGACGCCAGAGAGCACTACATTAACATTGGAGAGTTTGTACATATAAAAATTCATGAGGCTGGAGATTTTGACCTATACGGAGTACCTGTATAGCTCGCCCAAAAAGTTCAAATAATGTTACTTTTTTTAGGAATAACAATCTTTTTGATACTCTTTGTTAATTGAAAATTATAGACAAATAGTAGTAAGCCACTCAAAATCAACCCTATTACTATAAAAAGATTACTACTGTATTCAACATCTAGGTATTTTTCAAACCATTTGAGATACATAGACCTTACAACGCTGCTTAAAGCAATAGCTAGTATTATCGCTACAAGAGTGATGAAGCTAATTGTTGTTTGGTAGAACTTTCCTATTCTTCGATGACCATAACCGATTTGATATAAATTCAGTAAAAGAATATTATTTTTTTGCAAAATCAGATTTATACTCATCAAAATAAAGCCAATAGATAAAATGATGATAATGACAGCTATGACAAAAACAAAGATTAAAGCAGATTTAAAATAGAATATAAGCTTGCTAAATTCTAATTTTTCTTCATTAACAGCATAGTTCTTTTTATTAAAGAATGCAAGGATAGATGTATCTGAGGGATCTTTAAATTCTACAAGAACTCTGCTTGTTTTCTGAATTTTAACATCCCCAAACTCTCTATTTGCCCACAAAAGGAAATTTTCTGGAACCAAGATAGAATTGATTGTCCCCGAGAAACCAACAATCTTACTCTTGTACTCTTTGCGCTTTCCGTTACCGCTAATCTGTATAATAAATGCAACTTGTGAGACAGTATTTTTTGAGATTACAGGAAGTCCTTGACTTTCAGCAAAACCAAAATTGTAAAGATTTAAATAATCCTCGGGAATAATAATAGGCAAGAAATCCTGAGAAGCATCCCACTTCCAGTCATCAGGTTGTATATCAAGAAATTTTTCAGGAATACTTTCAAAGAAAAGATCAGTAGAGAAGACAGGAATACCTCCGCTCTCTGGAGTTCTAGCTTTAATCCTAAAACTCGCATTCATGAAGGAGGAAACTTCCTTGGTAAATTTCTGAGTTTTTAATTCTTCAATTTCATCAGCACTAAAATAAATCCGATCCTTGTTTATTGATGTAAGAATATTAACGCTTTT
>JABSPP010000430.1 GCA_013214275.1 Flavobacteriaceae bacterium | reverse complement strand
CGGCCGTTCATGGTTTGTTTTTTGGTTTCTAAAAAAATTGGCGGGCGGTTTGTTTCTCTTCCCTTTTCTTTTTCCTTTTTTCTGTTGTACTTCTTTTTTGATTCAGCTATCTTTTCCGTGATTATTTTTCGTTGGCTTCGGAGACCTCGCTTTTTTGACTCAGTTGCTCCTTTTCTTTTTTCCATCTTTGTAATAAATACCAGTCTGTCGCGCGCTGGAACGCTTTAAAAAGCCTGTGCAATTGTTTTGCGATGTGTATTTGTAACACATTGGGGTTGGCTGCTGGCATCCTGGCAGATATGTCTATAGAGACCGCTCGCCCTGTCTTGTCTTTGATATACTGCTCAACAACGAAGATGATCTCCGAGTCGGAAACCACCTCCGCGTCTATTATGCTGTCAATACTCCTCATATACAGAGCTCCGATTAGGCGTTAGTTTTTGTCTCTATTCCGTTTATTGCCGTTAAACTGATTTGGACAAGTTCTGTAACGTCCTTTATGTGCTCAGAGAGATCAACTAGGTGGTCTTGCACAGCGAGCGTTAGAGATAATAATCGTTGTTTTGCTAATTCTAAATCCTGTTCTTCATTCATAGGACTAAAGTAAAAAAGCCTCGGTACATTACCAAGGCTCTAGTCAGTTTTATTTGAGTTTTTTCGCGTCACTAACTTTTAAAAAGCCGACCTCTTTTGAAACCCAAGACCTCCTTTTAAAGTCAGTCGTCTTTGGCATCTTTTTTGTAATCCATTCAATCTCCATATCAGGGGTCAACTCCCAACAATATATGCCCTCTGGTGTGCTGCAAATGTAGTAGCTTGCTCCATCTTCAACTAAATTCAAAAACTTTTGCTTCTCGATCATCAAATCGGGGTAGTGCTTCCTGCGGCACTTCAGCTCGATAAAACAGTCGTGCATTTCACTGTATGCATCAAATCTCGAATATTTATACTCTGCCTTTTTAATAGTGGGGTCAACGTTGTCAATCAACCAGTCAAGTAGTTCGTTCTCTGTCATAGGGCAAATATATGGACTGCCTAAACAACCTGCCGTGAATATTACTCTCCCATTTACACGCCAAGAGCGACTGATTAATTCCTGAATTACAACGAGAGCAGCAGCTATTTCTGAGGGAGTAGCGAAGTGTTACGTAGTTAGACTAAAACCCCCTAAAAGCCTAACCACGTAAACTACATTAGACTATTTCGTCGGTCGTTTGCTTGTAGTCACTCAAAGCGTTAGTATTGCAACCGCTTGTGTGTATTGTTAGGTGTCTTACTGATTCTCATAAGACTAGGTGCCTGTTCCAATGACCGTCCAACTTTCATAGGTGGCCAAAGTGTTGTTAAGACCTCAGAAATTAGTCGGGTTTTAACTAGCGCAATATACAACTTTTTTTTAACTTTGCAAGTATGGAAGAAGCTAAATTTATTGTTACGACCAACTTGGTGCGAATCGCTGAGCTGGAAAAGAGGATTAGGATTGTCCAAGGAGGCTCTTCGGCTGGTAAAACCTTCTCAATCGTTCCAATCCTCATTAGTTATGCAGCCGACAACTCAGAAAAGTATATCTCAATTGTGTCTGAGTCTACCCCACACCTCAAAAGGGGTGCTATGAAGGACTTTGAGGTTATTATGAGGGCTACGGGACGATGGCAAGAAGGAAGCTTCAATAAGCAGAACCTTGTTTACACATTCCAAAACGGTTCTAAGATTGAGTTCTTCTCTGCGGATTCACCTGACAAACTGAGGGGAGCGAGAAGAGATGCGCTATTTATTAACGAGGCGAA
>JABSPP010000043.1 GCA_013214275.1 Flavobacteriaceae bacterium | reverse complement strand
TGGCCATGGAAGCAAACCATCACAACATACATAGATCGGCATGGAGAAGAAAAGCCATTGTTAGAGAGTAGTATTTTACCGAGTTCTTATAATGGGGATTCGCAGCTTTTGTGGGCTGTGCTATTAGCAGCAGTAGGCTTTGGGCTGATACTACTTTTAGAACGGTGGGCAATTCAAAAGAAATAATGCAACCAGATAGAAGTTTATCAGAGAACATTTTCTTGTTTTTAAAGGGACTTGCCATGGGTGCTGCAAATAAAGTTCCGGGCGTTTCTGGTGGTACAGTTTCTTTTGTTCTAGGATTTTACGAAGAGCTAATTTTTTCCTTTCAGCGAATCAATTTAAAAGCATGTGCATTACTGTTAAAGGGGCGTTTTAAAAGTTTTTTTCTCTACATCAATGCGCGTTTTTTATTGTTAGTTCTGGGAGGAAGTATTTTTAGTTATTTTAGTATTTCGCAGATTCTTGACTACCTTCTTAAAAACTACGAGCTTTATGTATGGAGCTGGTTTTTTGGAATGATAATAGGATCTGTTTGGTATATTGGTAAAGGGTTTTATAATTGGAACCTGAAGAATACAGTTGCTGTTTTTATTGGAGCTACCCTAGGAGTTGGGATTAGTTTTTTAACCCCTGCAGCAGAGAATGATAACCTCTGGTTTATTTTTATCTGTGGTATTGTAGGTGTATCAGGAATGACATTACCAGGACTTTCAGGGTCGTTTATTCTTATTTTAATGGGAAATTATGTGCTGTTACTTGTAGATTCTGTAAACGAACTTTTTAGTGTAATAACCGATGTATTCTCTGGTGACATTAGTTTTATGAATGATTCAAACCGCGTTAGATATCTTAAAATTATGGGAGTATTTACTGCAGGTTCTGTATTTGGATTGGTTTTCATTTCACATGTGCTTGGTTACCTGTTAAAGCGATGGAATCAGATTATTACAGCGATCATTATAGGGTTTATCACGGGATCTCTAGGAATTGTATGGCCATGGAAAACAGAACAGTACAAAGTAGAGCATGGAGAGTACTTACTTGATCAACAAGGAAATAAAATTATTGAGAACTATCAACGGTTCCTACCTGATTTAACCAACCAGACCAGTTGGATCGCCATTTTTTACATACTTGTAGGAATTCTTCTCATCTTAGGAATAGATTATTATGGTAGGAAGAGAAAATAAACCCAAACAGATCATGGGACTTCTGGGAAAGAATATTTCATATTCATTTTCAAGAGGATATTTTACGGAAAAGTTTACAAAGGAGGAACTTTCTGACCATGAGTATGTGAATTTTGATATCCAGTCCATAGACGAGTTTCCAAGTGTAATCCGTGAATTTAAAAACCATCTCAAAGGGCTAAATGTGACCATCCCTTACAAACAAGATATTTTCTCATTTCTTGATGATATCGATGAAGTTGCCAAAGAAGTAGGTGCAGTAAATACTGTTTGCATGACTAAGAAAGGGAAACTCAAAGGATATAATACAGATATAATTGGCTTCAGAAACTCATTAAAACCATTGCTGAGAGCATCGCACACAAAAGCATTGATCCTAGGAACAGGAGGAGCATCAAGAGCTGTTGCATATGTTTTAAAAAGTATGGGCATTACATATTTAAAGGTATCTAGGTGTCCGAAGAAAAAGAGCGAAATTTCGTATTCAGAACTAAATAATCAGTTCCTTACTTCGCATACCGTTATTATTAATTGTACACCGCTTGGAACATTTCCTCACATAGCCTTAAAACCAAATCTCCCTTACCGATTTTTAAATGAAAGTCACCTTTTGTACGACCTAGTTTATAACCCAGAGATGACTTCTTTTTTGAAAGAAGGAAAGTCAAGAGGCACTCAAATTAAAAACGGATTGGAGATGTTAGAACTCCAGGCAGAAGCATCTTGGCACCTTTGGAACCAATCGTGTTAACGAACCTCAGGAATTAACTTTTGTTATTTTGTAATACATCGCTATCTTTATGGAAAGTTTGTAGGAACCTTAAACATTGTAGATATGTTAGACTCAAGAGAAGATCAAATTGAAGAAAATGATAAGGTAGAAGATAAAGGTATTTCTGAATCTAAATTAGACACATCGTCTGAAACCGAGACTAATGGTGGTCAAACAGAGCAAAAGGAGCTCCAAAAGATCTCAGATGAAGCAGGGGACAAAGTTTCAGATAAAGTGAGTAAGACTGCTACATCAGTATCAAAAAAGGATTATACCCAAATGGGGCTAGAAGTTCTTGTTGATGAGTTAGAAAAACTCATCAATAACAACCCTGTCCAAAAGATAAAAACACCAGCCGAAGAGATTAAATTTGTGTTTAGTCAAAAGTTTGGTAAACTTCTCAAGGAAAAGAAAGAAGCCTTTTTAGCCCAAGGAGGGAATTCGATTGATTTTCAGTTCTCAAGTCCTATTAAACTGCGATATAATAAGTTGATGTCAGCCTATAAAGAGAAAAAAGACACGTACTTTTCTACCCTCGAAAAACAACTCAAAGAAAACCTAGAAAAGAGACATCAAGTTATTAGGGATTTAAAGGCATTGATTGAAAACGCGGATACAAAAACCATGTATAAGTCGTTTCGTGAACTTCAGAAAACATGGAGAGACATTGGAGCAGTTCCCAAAAATAAATACAATGATACATGGAAAACGTACCATCATCACGTAGAGCGATTCTATGACTTACTACATCTTAGTAACGATTTTAGGGACTTAGATTTTAAGCACAACTTAGAAGAAAAATTAAAAGTTATCCAACGTGCAGAAGAACTCTCAGAACATCAGGACATTCACTATGCTTTTAAAGAGTTGCAAAAGCTACACAAGCTATGGAAAGAAGACATAGGACCTGTAGCTAGAGATGTTCGTGATGAAGTATGGCAAAAATTTAGTGCTGCTACCAAGAAAATTCACGATAAGAGGCATGATTATTTCAGAGAAATGAAGTCTAATTATGGTGAGATTATCGAAAAAAAACTGGCTATAGTTGAAGAAATTTTTCAGCACGACTTTTCAAAAAATATGTCACACAGCGATTGGCAGAGGAGTATAGACCAGATCAATTCGTTACGACAAAAGTATTTTGATGCTGGAAAACTGCCTTTCTCTAAAAGTGAGGCGGTTTGGCAAAAGTTTAAGACCGCAACAAAAAAATTCAATCAAGCTAAGAATTTATTCTACAAGCAAGAGAAAAGTGTGCAGCAAGAGAACTTGAATAAAAAATTGGAGTTGATTAAATTGGCAGAATCCTTGAAAGATAGCGAAGATTGGACTTCTGCAACAGATATGTTCAAAAAAATTCAATCCGATTGGAAAAAAATTGGTCATGTTCCCAGAAAATTTTCAGACGATATCTGGAAAAGGTTTAAAGCAGCGTGTAATTACTATTTTGACAGATACCACCAGCAAAAAAATGCACTAAGCCCAGAACAGCAAGAGGTTGTTGAGGATAAAAAAGCATTTCTGGAGCGTCTCAAAGAGAGTGAAATCAAAACCAAAGCAGAGGTAGATCATCTTATGCAAGAATGGTCCACAATGGGAAGACTTCCTAGGAGTGCTAGAAGTATAGATTTCCAGTTCAATAAGACGATCAACAGCATTTTGAGTAATATGTCCATTAGCAAAGATGAGATTGCGATGCTAAAGTTTAGGAATATTATAAACGGATATTTAGCGAATAACGATCGGAGAAAATTAGATTCAGAGCGTGCCTTCATTCGAAGTAAAATTGATGAAAGCGTTCGAGAGATTCAGCAGTTAGAGAATAATTTAAGCTTTATATCCAATGTTTCTGATGATAATCTACTGGTGAAAAATGTCCTTGATAGTATCAGAAAATTTAAGGAAGACTTAGAGGTTTGGAGACAGAAACAGCATTATTTAAGAACCTTAGACTACTAAAAAAGCCACGCTAAGCGTGGCTTTTTTAGTAAAATGATTTAAAGCTTGAAATCTATGCAAACATATGGGCTATTTTTTCTTTTTCTTCGGCAGCTAATGCGGCATCAACAAGGATTCTTCCACTATGTTCATCGATTGTTATTTTTTTTCGAGTAGCAATTTCTAGTTGTACTTGTGGAGGTATAGTAAAAAAAGAACCACCAGAAGCTCCTCTTTCTATAGATACTACCGCCAAACCATTTTTTACTTTGCTACGAATTCTTTTGTAGGCATTTAGTAAATGCTTGTCTATGGTTTTTGAAAATTCCTCAGACTTAGAAATTAACGCTTTTTCTTCTTTTTCTGTTTCCTTTAAAATTGCGTCTAGTTCAGATTTCTTGTGTTCTAAATGTTGCTGTTGCTTGTCTAACTTTTCTTGAGTTGTATCAATGACTTCTTTTTTTTGCTCGATTTTAACATTGAACTCTCTAATGCGTTTTTCAGAAAGTTGGATTTCCAATTCTTGATATTCAATTTCCTTTGATAAAGAATCAAACTCTCTGTTGTTCCTTACCTTCTTTTGCTGCTCTTCATATTTTTTCATCAAAGACTTAGATTCTTCAATAGCTAGCTTTTTGTTGCTGATATCTGTCTCCAAATTGGCAACATCTTCAGACAAGTTAGAAAGTCTTGTATTAAGTCCTGCAATATCATCTTCTAAATCTTCTACTTCTAAAGGAAGTTCTCCACGAACGCTTCTAATTTCGTCAATTCTAGAATCAATCAACTGCAAGTCATAAAGTGCCCTTAATTTTTCTTCAACAGTAATTTCTTTCTTCTTTGCCATGTTACAGGTAATAAATTGGGTTTGTATTTTTTTCCGATAAAATAATCCCGCTTTTCAACGAGAGCGGTGCAAAATTAGTAATTTTTTTTATAAGATACTCTACCAAAAGGGTTTTTGTAAATTGCTCACTTTCGTAGTGTCCTACATCAACCAATACAATCTTTCCTTCAGCTTTAAAAAAGTCGTGGTACTTAAAGTCTGCACTAATATACATATCAGCTTGTAGTCTAATGGCATCAGAGATGGCAAAACTTCCAGACCCACCCAGAACAGCCACTTTTTTTATGGGTCTTCCCCGTAATGCTGAGTGTTTAATACACCCTGTCTTGAAGATTTTTTTTACGTTTTTAAGAAAGTTATTTTCCTCTATTTCTTCTGTCAATTCCCCAATCATTCCCATGCCCACATTTTGATGCACATTTTCAGTAGAAATGATTTGGTAAGCCACTTCTTCGTAAGGGTGGTACTCCAAGAGCGCCCCTACCACCGATGATTGATATTGTGTCTCAAAAATCACCTCAATACAGGTCTCATCTTCTTGCTGTAATTTGTTTTTTAGCCCAACAGTCGGATTGGAGGCTTCATTCCCCTTGAAGGTACCTATACCATCAACGTTAAAGCTCGCTTCTGAATAGTTTCCTATATTCCCAGCACCTGCTTTAAATAACTTGGCTCGCAAAGATGCTGCATTAGATTTCGGAACGTATGTGATTAGCTTTTTTATAATGTCTTTCTTGGGGAGTAAAATCTGAGTATTTTGAATGCCTAAAACTTCACACATCTTTGCACTAACACCTACATGACTATTATCCAAAGCAGTATGCGTGGCATAAATTGCAATGTGATGCTTGATCGCTTTTATAACCACACGCTCCACATAATTATTTCCATTTAATTTTTTAAGCCCGCTAAAAATGATTGGATGAAAGCTTACGATTAGATTGCATTGCTTGTTAATTGCCTCATCAACAGTTTCTTCCAAGGTGTCTAGAGTGACCAAAATCCCTGTCAACTCAGTTGTGTAATCTCCTACCAGCAACCCCACATTATCAAAATCCTCAGCATAGTTCAGCGGAGCAATCTCCTCCAGATAGTTGGCAACATCTCTAATAGTCATAAATTGATGATTTAAAATCAAAGTTACTATTTTTAATGTACTTTCGTAATGGATGAAAGCAATTCGATATCTATTATTTCCGTTTGCAGTGCTGTATAACGGAGTGACTCGCATTCGCAACACAATGTATGATTGGGGACTGTTATCGTCTCAAAAATTTGATATTCCCGTAATAGCAGTAGGGAATTTAAGTGTTGGAGGAACTGGGAAAACCCCACAAATTGAATACCTAATACGCTTGCTTAAGAGCAAGAGTGTAGCAACCTTAAGCAGAGGTTATAAAAGAAAAACCAGTGGTTTTATACTGGTTAATGACAGGCATACTTCTGTGGATGTGGGCGATGAACCTCTTCAATACCATAAAAAGTTCTCCAATATTTCTGTTGCAGTAGATGCTGATAGAGCACACGGAATTCAAGAGCTGCAAAGAAGAATAAATCCAGAGGTGATTTTACTGGATGATGCCTTTCAGCATAGAAAAGTCAAAGCTGGGCTTTATATCCTTTTAACCAAATATGATGATTTATTTTCTACTGACTTTCTATTGCCCACAGGAAACCTAAGGGAAGGTAGGAGAGGGGCTAGGAGAGCTGATATAATTATTGTTACAAAGTGTCCGCAACAGCTATCTAGTACCGAAAAGAAAAAAATCAAAAATACACTTTGCAAAAGCTCAAGTCAATCTATCTTCTTTACCAGTATTTTCTACAGAGAACAGATAAGAGGTTCCCAAGAAATTTCGTTGAGTGAGTTAAAAAGATATGAGATTTGCTTAATAACAGGGATTGCAAATCCTAAGCCATTACTCAATTTCTTAAATGAGCATGCTATAAAAGTCGTTCATTTAAATTTCCCTGACCACCATGAATTCACTAGGCAAGAGATCAGTCATATCAATCAGCAATTCAATCAACTTTCAAGCTCAAAAAAACTATTGCTTACAACAGAAAAAGATTACATGCGATTGTCAACAAAAATCGCCAAGCTGAATTATATCGAAATAGAGTCGGTATTTTTAAGTAAAGAATCTGAGTTTAATCAACAGATTTTAAATTACTGTAATACAAATTTTTTATAAGTCCGTCAGCAAGTCCAATTTTAGGAACAAAAATCTTTCTAGCGCCACTCCACTTCATTGCATATAAGTAAATTTTGGTTGCGGGGATAATCACATCAGCCCTGTCTGGGTTGAGCCCAAGCTCAGTAATTCGTTGCCTGTAACTCATTTTTTTAAGAAACTGATATTGGGCATTCAGATAAATGTAGGAGATGGGAGCTCCTTCTGTTCTGCCCGATATTTTGAATAGTTTATTAATATTGCCACCCGAGCCAATGAGTGTAATTTTATTGTATTTAGATGTGTGCTTTTTGATCCAATGCTCTACGTGTTTAAACTTTTCTTTGTTCTCTTGCTTAGAATTGTTTAAGAGTCTAACCGTTCCAATTTTAAAGGATTTTGAGTGAATGATGTTTCCTCTGGAAAATAAGCTAAGTTCTGTACTTCCTCCACCAACATCAACGTATAAATAGGTTTTATCCTTAGAAATTAGTTCATTTAAATCAGTAGATGAGATAAGAGCAGCCTCTTCTTTGCCTCCAATGATATCTATTTTCATCCCAGTTTTTTTAAAAATAAATTCTGCTACTTTCTCACCATTGGAAGCTTCCCTTATTGCTGATGTTGCACAGGCCTTGTACTTTTCCACTCCGTGGATACCCATTAAGAGTTTAAAAGCTTCCATAGCGTCAATCATTCGTTGAATATTCGTATCACTAATGGCTCCATGTACAAAAGAATCTACCCCCAGACGAATAGGGACACGTACCAATGAAGATTTTTTGAATTGAGGTTTGTGATCCTTTTTTTCAATAACATTAGAGATCAGTAAACGAATGGCATTAGAGCCAATGTCTATTGCGCCGTATTTTTTTAAAGAAGCCAAATGAATTATCTGTGATTTTTAGGAAATTCTACTAAGATAGTATGTCCCTTTTTTATATTTTTCCAATACTTTTCATCAAATCGAATTCCAATCATACCACAAGTTGTAACGTGAGCGATAGGCTGACTTCCGAATTTATTGACAAAGGTATTGATCCCGTGATCGTGACTAAAAATTATAGCCGAGTTAAAACTATCGTCTAAAGCTTTTACAGTTTTTACCAAGTACCCGTCACTAAAACTATACAACTCTTTTTTGATTTGTAGATTAGAAAGAGGATAGTTAAAATTCCGACAGAAAATAATACCTGTGTGCAGCGCCCTGTTTGCGACGCTGGATATAAAAACATCAGGTTTATCAATTTTTTTCGATAGGTATTTCGACATTAAATAAGCATCGTTAATACCGCGTTCTTTTAAGGGTCTGTCTATGTCTGCAACTTCCCGATATGCCCACGAGGACTTTGCATGTCTTACAATGTAGATTGTTTTCATTGAAAAACGGCTATCATTTTTAAATTTAACCTAGCCAAATTAACGATAATTTTAATAATATTTATGAAATCCAAAGCTATAAATAATGCCCAGTGCCGCATAACTCTTCTTCGAAAGATTCCCGCTAAACTTAAAACCAAAAGAACCACCTAGTCCAGTGGGTCTTCCAACAGGAATCAGCCCATAAATCCTGACCTTTTTTTTGGTTTGTTTAAACCAACGGAGATTGACCTCAAAAGGCAATCCTACATGATTAGTCTTAATGTCATAAGAGTTGGTATTTGTGTCATAGTCATCTTTAAACTGATTATAAGAAAAACCTAGAGATAAACTTGTAGAATGTCCGTTTTCTATCCATCGTTTACCATAGAGTACTGCATATTCGGTATTAAGACTTTCTGTAGTTACAAAGGGAATGATCAATAAAAAACCTACACGCAAAATAGCGGTTTCGCTATATCTAAAAGAAAAAAAATTGTTGTGATACTGGTAATTTATTGATGCGTTCGCATTGAGAGCCCTGTTGTTATTGAATCTGGCAATGCCAAAACCAAACTCCCCAAATACTATGGGATTCGGTTGCTGAATAGAGTCACTCTGAGAAGTGACTGATACGGCCGCAAGTAAACAGAAAATAGCACAAACAATCTTTTTATTCATAGGTTTAAACAAATACCAACCTCACGAGATTTAAACATTTCCTTTAATTGATGAATAGACACTTACTGCATCAGTCCATTTCCGAGGGATTCATCATAGTTGTGTGACATATCAACCCAAATCTACTAGGGAGCCAATCTTTCTAACTTCCATGAAAAATCATCCAAAAGAGCATACCGTATTCGATCGTGCATTCGATTAGGTCTTCCCTGCCAAAACTCTACAGAGAAAGGGTGTACAATAAATCCACCCCAGTGTGGCGGACGTGGAATTTCCTTTCCCTCAAACTTCTGCTGATAGGTTTTTAAAGTTTCATCCAACTCATCTCTAGAAGTTACCACTAAACTCTGGCTAGACGCCCAGGCACCCAATTTACTACC
>JABSPP010000429.1 GCA_013214275.1 Flavobacteriaceae bacterium | reverse complement strand
GGTTTTTATTCGCTAATTTAGCATTTCCACAACATTCGTGGTAGAACCATCAATATAAACATAATTCCCCCTAAAATCCCTCAACGATTTAGTTCCTCCATCAAAATGCTCAAAATCATTAAATTCAGGAGCGGGATTCCCTTTTTTTAGATGCGCTATAGCTTTTTGCTGTTGCAAGTAAGTAGCTCGCGCCCGATCATAATAATCAACGATCTTAGTAAAGAACTTCGAGAACCGATTGTTAACATTTGCAATCAACTCGGGATCTGCCCTATTGTAAAGCGATGTAATACGATCCATTTCACCTTTATACTGTGCTATTTTAGCAAGAAAAGCCTCTTTATCAAGAGCCAACAATTGCTGAGTATTTCCAACTTTTTCACCCAACTTAAAATGGCTTACCACAAAATTATTGCTATGAGCTCCCTCCAGATTCCCTTTAAACTGAAAACTTTTATAAAAATTAGTAGCATCAATAGTCACGTGAAGGTCATATCCGTTTTTAAAATAGACCTTTCCCTTTTTTTTAGAATTGCCAAGCGATAGCGTGTATAAGTTAGGCTTTTCAACAACCAATGAATCACTAAAAAAACCGTGCTCATTCACCATGATCTTTTTTTGCAACCCATACCCAGAAATATACATGACAGAATCACTTGCATTCTCTAACTTCCCAGAAAAAGAGAGATAACCAGAGGGATGTTTTTTTTGACAAGAGTAGAATAAAGTACATGCCAATGCTAGGATTCCAAAATTTTTCATAAGTCCAATATATTCACAAAGCCAAAGATAAAAACTATTCAAGAAGAAAAATTGTTAAATTTTATTGCATATTCAAGTCGGAATGTAGAATTTTACTCATACAACCAATCCAAATGAAACCCATTCATTCAATAGATTCCAAGCCGCTAGATTTAAATACCATCCACGAAATTCTTAGCGAAGGTAAAAAGCTACAACTTTCTGCCAGCGCCATGACCAAAATTGATCAATGTAGACATTACTTAGATAAAAAAATAGCATCCATATCCCAGCCTATCTATGGCATAAATACAGGTTTTGGAGCATTACATAACGTAAAAATCAAAGGAGAGAACCTGCAAAAACTCCAAGAAAATTTAGTGATGAGCCACGCATGTGGCACTGGAGACGAAGTGCCACAAGAGATCGTAAAACTCATGTTGTTACTTAAAATTCAATCGTTGAGTTTCGGTCACTCTGGAGTTCAACGCGACACCGTCACCCGATTAGTAGATTTTTACAACAACGATGTGATCCCTGTAGTCTATCAACAAGGATCCCTAGGAGCCTCAGGCGACCTAGCACCACTAGCACATCTCTCACTACCACTCATAGGAATGGGAGAAGTTGACTATCGTGGAGAACGCATTAGCGGAGAAGAACTTCTCCTAAGACTGGGTTGGAAAAAAATTAAACTACAATCCAAAGAAGGATTAGCCCTGCTAAACGGAACGCAATTCATGACGGCCTACGGAATTCACTGCCTGCTTAAAGCGCACAAGCTGTCCTATCTGGCAGACCTTATTGGAGCAATTTCCTTAGAAGGATTTGATGGTAGGGCAGAACCCTTAAACCATCTAATACATGCAATTCGACCACATAAAGGACAAGAAAAGACCGCAGCCCGATTACGTGAATTTTTACTCGGCAGTGAGTTAATTGCTCAAGAAAAACAACACGTACAAGATCCCTACTCATTTAGATGCATCCCACAAGTACACGGTGCAACAAAAGATACCATTCGTTTTGTAACAACCACCTTTCTAACAGAGAT
>JABSPP010000428.1 GCA_013214275.1 Flavobacteriaceae bacterium | reverse complement strand
TATATGGGAGTTCTATTTATACATTTTACCAATTAAGGAAATTGTACTAAATACCAATTATTTAATTGTTGTGATTATTGTATTCTCAATAATCATTGTATTTGTTTTATTTGCTTACAGAACTTTTGTACAGAAAGTTCTCAAAGAAAAATCTATACAGCATCAATTAGAATTGGAACACCAGAAAGAAGTGGCTTTACAATATACCGTTGTTCAAGAGAATGAGCGAAAACGGATAGCAGAAGTTCTCCATGACGATGTTGGAAATAAACTAAACATTCTCTCTCTTTGGATTAATAATGAAGATACCTGGAACAGTAAGCGATCTAAAGAGGTCATTGCTCAACAAATTCCAGTTTTAATAGAGGCTACTAGAACAATTTCTCATTCACTATATCCAGCGAATCTAGAAAGGTTTGGTTTACTGCTTACTATTGAGACTTTAATTTCGAATGTTAACGAGTCACTGTCCATTCAATTAATTACGCATTACGAGTATCAACAAAAAGCTATTTTTCTGGAACTTCAAATCTATCGTATTATTCAAGAGTTTTTAAGTAATGTCATCAAACATGCTAATGCTACGAATATGTGTATTCATATTAGAGATACTCGAAAGGCTCTTGCGATTATTCTATCTGACAATGGTGTTGGTTTTGACAATGAAAAGCTCCAAAACGGGATGGGACTTCAAAATATAGACAGTAGGATACAATCCATACACGCTTTGAGCAAATGGAAAAGTAAAAAAGGCAAAGGCTCGCGATTAATTATAAAAACCCCAATACAATGAATTCAGTAATACATATTGCACTTGTAGATGATGAGGCGCTATTTTTAGAGGGCATTTCCCTTTTATGTTCATCGGTAAAGCATATACATGTTTCTCAAACAGCCAATGATGGACTAGAATTTCTCAATGTATTAAGAGAGACTCCTAAAGCAGACTTACCAGACATCGCTTTGGTGGACATTCAAATGAAACCCATGGATGGATTTGAGCTGGTTGAAATTTTAAAAGATGAATACCCTGATTTAAAAATTATCATTCTTTCTTCTCACTACAAAAGTAATGTGGTAGGAAATATGATTAAATTGGGAGTTTCCGCTTTTATTCCTAAAAATGCGGATAAAAAACTCTTGATAACCGCCATTGAATCGGTTGATCAATATGGGGTATATTTTACACAAAAAGATCATGAAATGCTCTCCAGATACATGCAGAATAAATCAAAAAAATCTGCTTTTAACCAAGATGAAGAATTATCTAGAAGAGAAACAGAGATTTTAGAATTAATTTGTCATGAATATACCAACCAGGAAGTCGCTGATAAACTATACCTGAGTAAACGCACCGTAGAGGGACATAGACAACGGATGATGGAAAAAATTGGTGCTAAAAATACGGTTGGCTTGGTTGTTTATGCTTTTGCAAATCAGATTCATCCTCTTTCACAAAAAATATAAGATAGCAATTAAACGGTTGATGAATTGCCTAAAAAGGGGCATATATTATTACCATAAAATCGTTTGACTCGCTCTAGTCAATGAGTTGATACAATTCACCTTGTGCAAACGATGTCCATTCACCATCGTTCAATAAGGTGTTTGATGAGGTCACCTTGATGAAATCGCTGATAAGAAATGAACATTGTATGTTCAATTCTAGCTAACTTGGCTTTTAAAATGAAGTCATCTTGCCCCTAATTCCAACCTATACATCCTCACAGAAATACGATAAAGAGGACGCATCTTTCCTGTTTCACCTAAACTTTTTATCACTTTATCGAAATAA
>JABSPP010000427.1 GCA_013214275.1 Flavobacteriaceae bacterium | reverse complement strand
ACTGATTAACAGTAAATTAGAAACCAAAGGAAAGAAATTATTGAACTTTTTCTAGGATTACAACATAGAAGCGATAGTGGCAAGAATGATCAAGGGAAACTTAGGAACCAAGGTATATATGGTTACACTAGGAGGTTTTGACACTCATGCCAATCAAGAAGAGGAACACCAAACCTTACTAAACAGTTTGTCTAGTGCTGTAAAACTTTTCTTTGATGATCTAGGAGCAACAGGACAAGACCAAGATGTACTAGCGATGACTTTTAGTGAGTTTGGAAGAAGAGCCTTCGAAAACGGCTCGCAAGGGACAGATCATGGGGCTGCTGCTCCTATCCTCTTTTTTGGCCCTGCACTTGAAGATCACGGTTTTGTGGGAACACATCCCGACTTAAATGCACTGGATGCTAATGGTAGTCTAACTCATCATATCGACTTTCGGCAAATATATGCTACCGTGATGCAAGAATGGTTGTGCATTGATCCTGCGACTGTAAGTCAAGCGCTGCTTGGAGAGACTTTTGATTTGGTAGATTTAGGATTTAGTTGCTCTTCGCTGGGCATTGACAACCCTAGTCCAATAGCTACATTTTCCCATACCCCTATATATGACAACGATCTGGTATCAATCAGAATTACTAGTGTAAACACCCAGCACACTGTTGTGAAACTGTTTAATATTCTTGGTCAGGAGGTTGCTACATTAAAAAATGAAATACTATTTGCGGGAGTGCATACTATTAACGTAAAAAACGCAGCAAATACAAGATTACATCAAGGGCAATATATCTATAGAATCTCAGCAGGAAGCTCTCATTACAGTCGATCAATTATTGTTCGCTAACTGAGAGAAACTCATTCTAAATCCGTAATTTTACGCGCTAAAAGAAAACGATGTCTCAAAGATATACGGTTACCGCTGCGCTTCCTTACACGAATGGTCCCATTCATATTGGGCATCTAGCAGGAGTCTATGTCCCAGCAGATATTTATGCCCGCTACCTGAGGCTTACAGGTAACGATGTCGCTTACATCTGCGGAAGCGACGAACACGGGGTTGCCATTCCGATGAAAGCAAAAAAAGATGGTGTTTCTCCTCAAGAAATCATCGACAAATATCATGGCATCATTAAGCAATCTTTTCAAGACTTTGGTATTTCTTTTGACAATTATTCTCGTACTTCGGCTGAGATACATCATCAAACAGCTTCGGATTTCTTTGTAAGCTTGTATGAAAAGGGTGATTTTATTGAAGAGGTGACCGAGCAATTGTATGACGCAGAGGCAAATCAGTTTCTGGCAGATCGTTTTGTCATTGGGACTTGTCCGAATTGTGGTTTTGAAGAAAGCTATGGAGATCAGTGTGAGAACTGCGGAACCAGTCATAATGCAACGGACTTGATCAATCCTAAATCGGCCATCACTGGCAATAAACCCACCTTAAAGCAAACCAAGCACTGGTTTTTACCACTAGACAAACATGAAGATTTCTTGCGTGAATGGATCCTAGAAGGTCATAAAAATGACTGGAAACCCAATGTATACGGACAAGTAAAATCTTGGGTAGATGCTGGTTTAAGACCAAGAGCGGTAACGAGAGATTTATACTGGGGAATTCCAGTTCCTGTAGAAGGTGGCGAAGGAAAAGTATTGTATGTTTGGTTTGATGCGCCTATCGGATACATCTCTGCCACCAAAGAATGGGCGGCACGCGAAGGCAAGAATTGGGAAGATTACTGGAAAAACGAAAACACCAAATTGGTGCATTTTATTGGAAAAGATAATATTGTTTTTCACTGTA
>JABSPP010000426.1 GCA_013214275.1 Flavobacteriaceae bacterium | reverse complement strand
CAATGTTGTTTCTCAATTGATGAAATTTTCGTTTTATGTAAAGAGCGCGAGCACAATTCAAAAGCGTCCTGAATGTCTGCTACACATATTTGTAGCATAAAGTTATTCGCCAATTCAGGATTATAAAAGCGCTGAAGAAAGAAGAGACAATCACCATTTTCAAACAGTGTTAAGTCTTCATTTACGTATTCTGCATTAAATCCAATCTCAGAATAAAATGCTTTAGAAATGTCGTAGTTTTTGCTTGGAATAAAAGTCTTAATATCTATGACGTCCATATCTTAAGATCCCTTAAGCTTCTCTGTTTCATTATTTTTAACCGTGGCTAAATGGCAATAACAGCAAGCATGTCTTCGCCATCTTCATCTAAACCCACTTCTTCGAAACCAAAACTTGAATAGAAGGTTTTGGCGACAGGATTCTTAGGGTTATAGCATATCTCAATAAATTTGAGCTCAGAAGTTTGCTTTATAAGCGTGATAGCTTGAGATAAAGCAACTCTGCCAATTCCTTTATTTTGATGGCTCTCATCAATCATAAAGCGCCAAATAGACACCTTAGTTGGCGTTTCCTGAACCCACATCAAGAATCCTACGGGCTGGTCGTTGCAATAAATGGCTTTACAGGTATGGTTATCATTATAAAAAGACTCAACCAGCGACCACATATTGCACGCAACAAATGCTTGTTGCTCTTCCGCCACGTCCAAGTCACAAACCTGCTCATAGTTAGATTTGTTTATTTCTTCCAGTGAAATTTTCATCCTGCTTTTTTCCGGTTAATTATTAAGAACAAATAGATAATTGTGGCCGTTTTGGTATTTTAAACTTTCTTATCAGCAATTGAGGTAAGTAATTTCGTTATTCATTGTGATATGTTGTTCTTGGTTCGTGTTTTTATCTTTATAGTACAGTGACACGCTTTACAGGAACTGTTGGTTAGGAGCATACGGAATAGCGCTTTTGACAGAGGTAATCTTCCCCACAACAAGCACAACATCTTTCAGTTATTGAAATAAGGATATTTATATTGAAAAAACTCTCTTTTGTTTTGACCGCAGTATTGTTCACTACTGTGGGTTACTTTATCGGTTTGTTAACCAGTGAGCCAGGTATTCAGAAGAAAGACCAAGCAACTAACCTGAACAATACAGCAGTGCCCCTCGCGGATAAGTCAGGTTCAACTTCGTCTCAAGCAATGACTTCAGCGGAAGAACTTACGGTGACGAAAGTCGATACTGACACTGAGCTAAAAAATGAAAAGTTAACTAGTGATGAAACCAATGTTCACGCTTTGATTGAACCAGAAGAGCCCATTGACGATACAAGTCACATTTTGCAGGTCAATAACGACATTGCCACATTAGATACTAAGCGCTTAGGCTCTTTAACTATTACAGAATTGAGGAGCCTTGTAGAGACGATAAAGTTTGCTCCAAAAACTAGTGAGACCCTTTCAATAGAAAGCGATCTGCAAGATTCACTTATCGACAAACTAAATGGGCAAGACGCAGCACTGTATCAAGAGGCCGTTTGCAATAATGACCTTTGTGCAATAGAGGTGGCGTCAGATGACGCTGAAATATTAAATAGTCTAGTAGATGACTTAATGTTTGATGCAGACATTTCCTCCAGTATGAAAGGAGGCTTTGTTAGGCTATACAGTGAAGATAATCAACACGTTGCTACATTTCTTGGCGTCAGAAAAGGTAAAGCATCAACTGTAATAATCGCCAACTGAATAACCCCCGCCGCCGCGTATTTTACTAGCAAATGCCTTCCCTAGTCAGATTCTGTCTGGCCATCTG
>JABSPP010000425.1 GCA_013214275.1 Flavobacteriaceae bacterium | reverse complement strand
GTGTTCCTATTTTGGGCATGTCAGATCGTATCTGGGCAACTAATTCTAAAACAATAGCTTGTTCAACTACACGTTGATCTATTCTTTTTTCAATACTATAATAAGCCTGGCGCGTTTTACCAAACAGACTGCATAAGGTCGCCAACCCTATGTCTGGATCCGTTTCTCTTAATGACTTTACTGTTTGGCTCCAGACTTTTTTACAATAGAGATATTAAGTTCTTTTTTAGTGTCGTCCGATTAAATTTACAATAATTTTACTGATAGAGTCCACCATCTTTAAAAAGTACAAAAGCCATCAGTATGATTTTAGCTACTGATGGCAACATTTAGTTAGTTTGTTGTATCCTAACCCAACAAACGATCAACTAGATGAGTAAAAATACAGACTTTTCAGCAAGTAACCCTTCCTTCTGTCAGTTATTAAGTTTCGTGCCTCGTGATTTATTCAAAAAATGCGTTTCAGAACATAATTCTGATAAATGGTACAAGACGATGAAAACATGGGATCAGTTTGTAACCATAAGTTATGCTGTATTGACAGGCACATCTTCTCTTCGTTCTATTGAGCTAAATTTTTCACTTTTAGGTAATAAAATTCATCAACTAGGTTTGCACCAAACACCCTGTAGGAGTAGTATCTCACATTCTAACATTAATCGACCTTCTAGTGTCTTTAAGTCAGTCTATTTTGCTTTGTATGCCCATTATCATTCATATCTCAAGTCAGGATACCTAAGTAGTTTAGTTGGACAAGAAATTGACCCTAGAAAAGTAGAAGTATTTGATTCTACAACGATCACATTATTTCAAGAAGTGTTTAAAGGATGTGGACGTTTACCTGAAAATGGTCGCAAAAAAGGAGGTGTAAAAGCGTTTACAAAGATTACGCTAGCTGAAAGAGTACCTAACTATGTGGTGTTGAGAGACGCATCTACCAGTGAAAGAGAATTTTTAGATGAATTGCCTTTGAGTAGAGGAACGATCGGCGTTTTTGATAAAGGATTCCATAAGTATGAACAGTATGATGCTTGGGATAAAGCAGGAGTATATTACTTGACTAGAGCGAATCAGAATGCTCGCTTCGAAATACTTGGACACCTTGATGTACCTGATATACAAGAGGATGGTGTACAAAGGGATATGCGAGTCAAACTGAATTATACAGATAAACAAGGAGAAAAACAGCATACACAAAGTAGGATGGTCTCTTATATCGACCCTGTAAGTAAGAAAAAGCTTGTCTTTCTGACCAACTTACCTGAATCGGTTAGTGCCAACACCATTTCTATGCTTTATAAAAATCGTTGGACGATTGAACCCTTATTTAAGCAGATCAAACAAAATTTTGAACTTACTTATTTTTTGTCGGACAGTAGAGAAGGTATTCAGACCCAGATATGGGTTGCTTTGATACTCAACCTGATTTTCACAGTAATTCATAAACAAATTAAGGAAGCTGTTAGCTTTATGAGTATGGTTACTCTTTATGCTAACAATGCCAATGCTTACCTAAATATCTACAAAATCATCAAAGAATATGAATTGTGGATAAAGACTGCTAAACGGGATATTAAAAATGTACAACTGTGTATTTTTGAGGAAATTTCAGAACCCTCTAATCTTAAAACGCCGACTTAACACTCTAAAATCAATAGAAACAAAGATTTTATAAGAATTCTTATTTTAATTGGACGCTACTAATTTTAAATAACGTTTCTTGGCAAATAAACCTCAGCTTTTAAAAAAAATCATGAAAGTTGAAGGGGGGAACTATGTTTTATCACTAAATTACGTGAGAAATTTATTTAC
>JABSPP010000424.1 GCA_013214275.1 Flavobacteriaceae bacterium | reverse complement strand
AGCAGGCAAATTCAGCATCACAAAACAAGGGAATACACCAAAACAAAAAAGCCCAAACCTCTAACCTCTTACTTCTAATATCTAACATCTCATATCCAAAATCGTACATCCAAAATCTAAAATCAATTCCCCCCTCCCGGTTACCTTTTTCTAAAACCCGTACTAAGGGGTAAATCATTTATTAATCAGGTAACGATTAAGAGTAATAACTCATTTCTTAATCGTAGCTAAAAACAATTTTACCATGAAAAAATCAATCTTTACAATCGCAATCTTGTTAATGGGACTGGCAGCCAGTGCCCAATGGACAGACAACGGTGACAAGCTTACCACCACAGATAAGGTGGGTGTCGGTACCGCCAACCCATCGCACAAACTGCATGTGAACGGAATGTCTAGAGTGAACGGTCACCTCTACTTTTCAGGAAAAGTCATCCGAAAAATTTTTAACCAGAATAACAATAAAGCCGGTTTGGCTCTATATGGTGGTGGTAACTCACTGCTGAAAAGTTTATCGGCTTTAGAGTTGAATCCAGATCAATTAGGTACTACCAGATTGTTTGGTAGAAGGCTGTCCTTTTTTACGGGAAATGCTAGAGGTATTAACGGCGGTACAGAACAACTCAGTATTTTGGAGAATGGCAATGTAGGCATCGGCACCACAAACCCATCTCAAAAACTAGATGTAGCGGGTAGTATCAACTTTACGGGTAATTTATTACACAATGGAAATATAATCGATTTTAGTACAGGTGGCGGGTCTAGTCCATGGATACAAAACGGAAATAACATCTCCTACCTTACAGGAAGCGTAGGTGTCGGAGTAGTAAATACTGCTGCCGATACACCGCTTAAGGTAGAAAAAGGGAATACAATTTTTCAGACTCGGAATGCTTCAAGTGAAGCGCAGCTATTTTTAGGTCATAAAGGGAGTGGAAATGCCACATTGTATTTAGATGCTTCTAGTGGAGATGGAATAGGCTTGGATTATGGGGCGCTATCGCAAAAGAATGATTTAAGTATGGAATTATTGAACAATGCAGCAAAACCCATTTATTTTAAAACACACAGAACCACAAGAATGACTATCTCTGGTGCAGGTCACGTAGGCATTGGCACCACCAATCCGTCTGAAAAGCTGGAGGTAGCTAGACATATAAAGATAACCGGTGCAGATCTTGAAATCAATAACGCAAGCCGTAGAGGTAGCGCAACAGGTAGTCGTCGACGTGCTTTGGTACACGAATCAGGGGATAGGCTGGCCATCAACTATAATGGAGATTATACTGGTGGTGTATATTTTGGCAGCAGTGTTGGCATCGGCACCACCAACCCCGGTGCGTGGAAGCTCGCCGTTAATGGAAGCGTCCGCGCCAAAGAAATTAAAGTAGAAACGGGCTGGGCAGACTTTGTCTTCTATGACGACTATACCTTACCAACCCTGGAAGAAGTAGAAAATCATATCAAAGCCAAAGGCCATCTCAAAGACATTCCCAGTGCCGCAGAGGTGGGAGCTAATGGTATTTTACTTGGAGAAATGAACTCCAAACTCTTACAAAAAATTGAGGAGTTGACTTTGTATGTGATTGCGCAGGATAAGGAAAACAAATCTCAGCAAGCAGATATTGAAGCCTTAAAGCAGATGAATGCTAAGCTGGTAGAGAGTATCAAAATGTTAAAAGAGTAATTATTATGAAATGAGCATAAACAAATTTCATCATTGCATACCCACCGACATGATTAAATTTTTTATGCGAATTCCTGAATGTGCAGAAATTTTTAGTTTCTTCATTTTCAGCAAACTAAAAAATTTTAAACAGATGAAAAC
>JABSPP010000423.1 GCA_013214275.1 Flavobacteriaceae bacterium | reverse complement strand
CATTGATAACTCTCCTACCTGTGCATTTGGTGAAGCTATAATGGATGTTAAAAGTTCCTTGTAATGAACAAACATCCGCTCAATAGTTTCTTCTTTGAACAGATCGGTACAATAGTTTATGCTCATAGAAAAACCTTCTTCTCTTTCCTCTACGCTTATTGTGATATCAAACTTTGAGGTATTTTGCTCTTGTCCTTGATAAGGCGTTAAAGTCAAACCTTCCATTTCTACGGCAGTATCCTTTGGTGTATTCTGTAGTACAAACATCACTTGAAACAAAGGTGTCACACTCATGTCTCGTGTTTTGACCACATGTTCTACTACTTTTTCAAAAGGAACCTGTTGATGATCGTATGCTTCTAAAGTGGTTTGTTTGACTTGCTGTAGCAAGTCTTGGAAAGAGTCATTTTGATTGATCTGAGTTCTCAGACTCAATGTATTCACAAAGAAACCAATCACATCCTCTAGTTCTTTTTGAGTACGATTCGCTATAGGAGTTCCTACACAAATATCATTTTGTCCGCTATATCTACTCAACAGAACTTTAAAAGCCGTTAATAAGACCATAAAAACGGTTACACCTTGTTGTTGACTCAATACATTAATTTTTTTGCTCAAGGCACTATCAAGTTCAAAGGAATGTGTTGCTCCTTTGGCACTCTGTACAGCAGGACGTGTATAATCTGTAGGAAGCTGAAGTGTAGTTGTTCCCGACAATTTCTTCTCCCAATACAAAAGGTGATCCTCAATAATAATTCTTTCTATATGTTCTCTTTGCCATAAGGCATAATCTGTATACTGTAATGGTAACCGCGGTAATTTAGCTTGTTTGTTAGAGGTATAAGAATGATAAAGCTCTATAAACTCATTGATCAATATCCCTTGAGACCATCCATCGCTAGCAATATGATGAAATACTCCTGCTAGGATGTACTCTTTATTCCCCAAATCATACAACTGTGATCGGAACATATAATCAGAACTCAGATCAAATGGAGTTGTTAAAAATGCCTTTACATCTTCGTTAATATTTGTGGTAATATCTTTCATTGAGAGTTCCCAGTTCTCTACCGATAATATTTTTTGATAGCCCACACCTCCCTCTGATTGAATCACTGTGCGAAGTACTTCATGGCGATTAACAATTTCTTTAAAACTCGATGATAGTGCTTTTTTATTTAGATTACCTGAGAGCCTAAACGCAAAAGGTATATGATATTCTACGCTCCCTTGCAATCGATCTAAGAACCATAATCGCTCCTGACTAAAAGATAAAGGAATTTTCTCTGGTCTTTCATGGACTTTGGTAATGGATGGCAACAATATACCCTTTTCTTGTTTTGATAGGTAGGCTGATAAACTTTCGATAGTGGTATGTGTAAAAACATCTCGAACAGTCATTTCTACATACAGCTCTTTTCGTACCATTGACACCAAACGAGTCGCCAATAAGCTATGTCCTCCTAGTTCGAAAAAATTATCATAAATCCCCACCCTTTCAACGCTTAACAGCTCTTGCCAAATAGTAGCCAATTGCTGTTCCATGTCATTTCTTGGAGCGGTGTAAACTTTCGAAGAAAACTCAGATTTATCTAGTTCTGGAAGTGCTTTTCTATCCAACTTACCATTCGGTGTCAAAGGTATTTCATCCATCTCTACCCACAATTGTGGAACCATATATTCTGGCAAACTTTCCTGTAATTGAGATTGTAATGATTCCTTATTAAAATCCATTTCCATAACTACATAACCAACCAATCTATTATTCCCCTCTTTGTCTTTTTTTGCCAAAACACAAGATTGAATCACTCCCGATAGCAGGGACAAGGCATTTTCAACCTCTCC
>JABSPP010000422.1 GCA_013214275.1 Flavobacteriaceae bacterium | reverse complement strand
AATGTCTTATCCGTACTTCCATCATCAACATAGATGACTTCGAAGTTTGCTACACCTGTTAACGCTCTATAAATTTCCTCAATTAAGGGTTTTAAATTTTCTTCTTCGTTTTTTGCTGGTATTACAACTGAAATTCGCACGTAGCCCTCTGTCAAAGCCCCAAGATCAAGCAAATTCTATTTTCGACAGGAAAACTCTAACAAACGAAACTTAAGATACGCTTATGAAGAGTCATTTAATTGAGGTAATAATGTTCTAATCGCTCAGGAAGGAAGAAAGAGGCTGGTTAAGGAGGGAACGCTATAGGAGTGTGTTTCGACCAGCTATCGTAGTACTTTCGCCACGGCCTTGGCTTGCACTTACAATCACCTTGTCATGTTATTGCAAATATTTTGTCCTGAGGAACGCTTGCGGCCAAATAAGCCACAAAGTCAGTGCTTGAATCGGCATAAGCAGCGAAAAGTTTCCAGCCAGACTCCTTGTAAGGCTTTAGAATATTTAGTTTAAACGTTTTAAAAGCTTTTTCGCTAAGCCATCGAATTAGCTACCTGAATATCTCTATCTGGGAGATGGTAACGGGATAAAAAAGTGGAATGTTGAACTGGAAGTATACATTTCGCGCAGTCAGATAGATAATTTTGAAGCCTTTATCAGCGTATGCTTGAACACGTTCAGACGCATTTTCTCTTTCAGAAAAAATGCAGGCGTTACAGGGGATCAATGTTCCATCGATGTCAAAAATGACAGCTTTGTCACTTTTACCATTGGGGGGAGAAATTTCTGTAGAGGTTATTGAGCACCCACAAAGTAGCAGCGCTGATATAAAATAAGCCTTCATCGTTAGTCACAAGACTGTTATTAATATGAACAAAATATCGAGATAAACTTAAGAGCTATTGAAGTAAATCAATCGATTTATGCTAAAAGAACCACGTATACGTAGGTTAACTATAAGCACCTTTTCAATAGCTTCTTCAGCAAATCCTAAGGTTGAGAAGGTATACTCAAATAACTTTAAAATTGACATTCAAATTATGAGAATACTTCTGATAGAAGACTCTTTATCATTGAGAAACAGTTTGAGCTTAGGCTTGGAAAAATTGGGCTATTCAGTCGATACTGCTGGCACTGGCTCTGAGGGATTGAGTATGGCGTTGCTTGGTAGCTACGAAATAATCATCCTTGATATGATGCTACCTGAGTTGGACGGTATGACTATTCTTAAAACGTTACGAAAAAGACATTTAGAAACAAAGGTTATCATCTTATCTGCGCGATCTGAGTCTGAAGACAAGGTAGCGGGGCTATTGGCAGGTGCTGACGACTACCTTTCTAAGCCGTTCTCGTTTGACGAATTGACTGCTAGACTACTTAGCTTGATGAGGAGAGGTGCGGTAAATTGTCTCAATGACCAAGTTACTATCAACAGTTTGACACTCAATATCCAGTTTAAAACGCTTTCATACAATAATGGCATTATCAACCTGACCCCGAATGAGTACAAAATTGTTGAATGTATTTTTCTCAATAGACACAAGATAGTTACCTCAGAAATGCTGAGTGAATTTATTTCTGGAAGCTATGACCATATCTCAAAAAATGCTATTGAAGCTCACCTTTCCTCAGCAAGGAAAAAAGTAAGAAAAAGCGGCGCGTCTCTACCCATTACAAGTAAACGTGGTTTTGGTTACAGAGTTATAGAAGCTAATGAAATCAATACGTAAAACATTAACACGAAGACTTTCTATTATTATTTCACTGTTAGTCATTGCCGTTTTACTTGCAGCAGATATTGGCGTTGATTCCTGGGTCGAACAAGAATTCGACCAGGCTATGAAGGCAAAGG
>JABSPP010000421.1 GCA_013214275.1 Flavobacteriaceae bacterium | reverse complement strand
AATGGACTCACCCAAGTTATTGCAATCTACTTTATGGCCATAAATAAAAAAGTCATAATCTTCTGTTATGGCAGTACTCTCTGGTGTGAGTGTAAATGCTAGAGTACCATCGCTAACCACAGTGATATCAAACCAAATACTATTGTTTTCTTGACTACCACAACTGTTGTTTCCATTCAGTTCTTGAATGCCAGCTCCAGACACTTCCAAATTCTCGTATCCACTATTTCCACACACAACAATAGCATCCGTACAATCATTTTGGGAATATAATCGAGAAACTTCTGAGAAACTGACGACAAAAACAAAAAAAAGTAAGCAATGTTGAAGAGTTATTTTCATAGAGAATGAGTATTACTATACATGGCAACAAATTACAAAAATTATCAAGTAATTGAGGTTGTTTTATTGAATATCCAAGATTGACAAAGAGAAGGAGATTTCGAAATGATATTGACTTTTTATAGTTTAAGAGCGAAATTAAAAGAAAATAATAAAGAATACGGTTATCCTTATATATGATTAACAAGTTTTAGAAATAGATTAGTGCCATCACCTCAAAAGTAGAGCGCATAAAATAACCTCATAAGCAGTATAAAATGTAATTTAGCATTTTTATAATCAGAAAAATGAATTATCCCAAAAGTGTCGTTATAGGAGACATTACGGTACGTGATGGTTATCAACACGAAGAAAAATTTATCCCAACAGAAGCAAAGCTGTGGATGTTAGAGCAACTGTTACTAGCAGGGTTTAAACACTTAGAAGTTACAAATTTCGGAAATCCTAGAGGAATGCCTCAGTTCTCAGATGCAGACCAATTATTTAAAAAAATCCGTTCCTCAAAAAAAGTAGCTCATCTCATAGACGATGCCCGTTTAACCGCAGTCACTATTAGAGAACGATCAGTAGAAAGAGCCATTCAGGCAAAGCTAGAAGGCTACGGCCCCGATCGTATCTTGTTAATGGTCTCTACCAGTGAATCACATCACTTTAAAAACTCAGGGCTTACCTTAAATGACTATTGGAAGATGGCCGAAACATATATCAAAAAAGCCCACGGTGCAGGAATCAAAGTCAATGGAACCGTGAGCACTATTTGGGGTTGTCCCATCGAGGGTCCAACAGATCTTAACAAAGCAATAGAATACACAAAGCGTTGGTTTGATATTGGCGCAGACGATGTAGAACACGCAGATCACGATGGTTCAGCCTCACCAGATCGCGTCTATCGGTACTATGCTATGCTGCAAGAAAAAATAGGAAATACCAGCAAGCAGATTGTTCACCTGCACACCACACGAGGCTGGGGGTTAGCCAATGTGTTAGCCGCTTTACAAGCAGGAATGACGCACTATGAATCAACAATGGGTGGAATAGGAGGGCAGCCCGCAAACTTCGTTGATGGCATTCCCGTGGCAGGAACAGGATCCTACTATTACAAAGATCCAAACCTAGTCGGCCTGGTCTCTACAGAAGATATGGCAGTAATGATGGATGAAATGGGCATTCAAACCAATCTAGATATCGATAAGATATTAGAAATTGGCACCATGAACGAACGTATTGTAGGAAGAAGACTCAGATCAGAATCCATTAAAAACGGTCGTATCCCCAAGTCGCTAACAGGTCGGTAGTCTATTGCAATATACCCATTCCTACATTAGAAGTGAGATAATTTCTCAGATAAGTTTTTTTTGGGCGTTTCCCTGCGGGTCGTGCTATTCGCTATATCTTTTTTGCTCTTTACAGGCAAAAAAGGATGCCGCTTCTATCTTACGGCTGTCTCTAGCATCTTCTTTTTGCTTACGATCTTTGTCTGTTGTTGGAATGTCGGCTGGGTTGACC
>JABSPP010000420.1 GCA_013214275.1 Flavobacteriaceae bacterium | reverse complement strand
GCCAACCGACGTAGTAGTTCAGAAATTCAGAAAGATCTCAATATAAGTGATTCCACATTAAGGGTGCATACTTATAGAATGAGGGAAAAATTAAATATTAAAACAACAAAAGATTTAATCAGGTATTCAAAGGCAATAAATTAATATCACAACAACAGTCACAAGGAGTAGAACTTGTATGATCCTACATTTGCAATGTAGAAAAGAGTATTTTTTTGCTTAATTTTAAGGTTTTAACCTTAAATTATTAATCATGAAAAAATTATTCTTTGCAGCAATTACAACATTATTTGCTTCATCGTTGTTTACTTCTTGTACAGAAAACACTATTACAAATGATGAACAAATTATTTTGGAAATTCAAGGGATTGATCAGTCAGAAATCGTCGGGCCGGGGTACGGACCGACAGGAGAAGATGACACTAACGACGAAGAGTAGCAGAGTTAGTCTATACTTATTAGCAATACTATCTGCCACTTCTTTTTACCTATTTGAGTTCTTTCCAGATTCAAGTAGCGAGTACCTTATTGCCCAAAAAGAACATACAGAGGCCAAAAAGAAAAGAACAATTGCATTAAACAATGTGAAGGAATTTGCTAAAGGAACCGAAGTATATCAGCAGTATTTAATAGAAAAAGAGAAGACCGATAAAGCATGGCAAACCTTACTAAAAGCAAAAAGTGAACAACAGGTTTTTGGCTTCAAAGATCTTAGACAGTTTATGAGTGAGTTCGGAATTATGTTAGGGCTATTTATCTATGCGCTTGTTAATCTATTCAGGTCATTTTACTTTGAACCTGAGAATGCGGGCATGAAACTTTTTCATGGGTTGATCATTTCGGTTACCATGTTTTATTTCTTTTGGATGTTTGGATACTACGATTACAGCAGCATGACCTATTATTTGATGACTTTCTTTTCAGCTGGAGTTGTTGTTTTGGCAGTTTATCTGATTACAAAGTACCAAGATCATTACATCAATAGGCTAAAATATCAAGTCAGTAGATTGGCAGCATTTTCTTTTTTACATACGAAACAAGAGAAAAAATCGGAGATGTTAAACTTGTTTAGAGAACTTTCAGAGTAAGATTGATACGCGAAGGTGAATTCCTTAAGATAAAGATCTTTTTTGAAGAAGAAATCCACCGAGAAGAGCTTGCTCTGTACATGCGTCAGCTACTCCATGAGTTGCCTATGCAGCGTATGGGTGCAAGTTCTTCAACATGTCCAAAACGTCTAACGCATATACCTGACTTTATGAATTTACAGAATTGCTGTATAAATTTTGAGTTATGGACATTTTTTACATCTGAGAGTTCATTCAGTTGTAAAAAGGGTTAGATATCTTTGTCATATTTTTGATATGCTTATATTTCAATCTTCCATACCTCTATAAAAACTAGGTTTTTTTGTTGTCGGGATGAGAGGATTATTCGCATTGCTCATGATTCTTCACTAGGATTGTTGCACATAGATCCCTAAATGCTTGCACATTTGGTGTTTTTTTTGTTTGTGAGATTCACTCAAGTGAACTTGACTCTATCCCAAACAAAAAACCTAACTTCATTGAAGTTAGGTACCTGCTTGTCGGGATGAGAGGATTCGAACCTCCGATCTCTGGTCCCCCAGACCAGCACTTTAACCGGACTAAGCTACATCCCGAGTTTTGCGTGCACAAATATAGAGCTACCAGCACACATGAGCAAAAAAGACTGCTTGAAAAATAAAGGCATAGGCTTCTTGAAAAAGGATACTTAACAAAAATGATTCTTAGGTGCTGCGTTAGCCCTTATGTTTGTACTATCTAAACCAAAGTTAAGTGTTTATCTTTCCATCAATATCATACAAATAC
>JABSPP010000042.1 GCA_013214275.1 Flavobacteriaceae bacterium | reverse complement strand
ACCAAAGGAAAGAAATTATTGAACTTTTTCTAGGATTACAACATAGAAGTGATAGTATTACATTGCCTATGAAAAAACAGAAATTGAAAAATATATCTCGTATAAAAAGAAATAGAAAATCTGCTTAAAATAATATTAAGATTCTAGAAATCACAATTCATATATCTCTTTCCAGACACCTCAAATAGAAAACAAGAATAATTTTTAATTATGCTATTTTCTTAAGTCACTTCTATAATAAACGCGTGCAAATTGAGTGCAAATAAAAAACAAGAAAGGCTCTACATTTCTGTAAAGCCTTGATTATCTTGTGATCGCGATAGGATTCGAACCTATGACCGTCTGCTTAGAAGGCAGATGCTCTATCCAGCTGAGCTACGCGACCTGTATTTTAGTTTCTTTAGATATTGCAACGTAGTACCACTTTGTACTGTAATTTTTGTCTAAAAAGAACTTTATGAGTGCTAAACGCAGAAAGGAACTAGACCACAGATGTTAAAGCCCATAACAGTTTCGTTTAACGCGCGGCAAATATACAAACAAGATTCATAATTTCCAATGTATGCAGATGATAAATCATATCTAAAGATTCAACAGAAATTAATTCATACAATACCAATCAAAAAAATACCCTACCCATAGTTTACTTCCTGTCAATATGAGGGTGTTGAAATATATTTTTAAACTGGCAGCATAACGAATACTAGTACTTTACAATATCCTTTTTTATCTCAATTTATTAACCAAGATAATCATCATTAAATATCAAGTGATCATACCATTCTCTTATGATTCGGGAATTTAATTCCATCAGTTTTAGTTGTCAAATTTTTTGGAAACAAAATGATTGAGTATAAATACTGGTTTTTAAAAATCCCTATTTATACGCTAGTAAAATCCAAAGTATCATCAGAAATTTGTGTCATCATTGAGGTAAAAATCTCGATTGAGTAAATGCTATCGATGATGAAACAAAAAGGCGAAATCCGAAAAGCCGATTATAAAATAGAGTAGGAATCAATTCATAAAAACAATCATTATGTCAGATCAATTATTGGGAGCTTATTCTCCTTACACGTGTGAAATTTCAAAGGAAGCAAAAGAAGCTTTTGCACAAGCAATTAGAGTTATCCTTGGTGTAGAATATTCGCCAGTAGCAGTATCTTCTCAAGTAGTTGCAGGAATGAACTATAAGTTTTTTTGCAATACAAAGTCAGTAACTCTATATCCAAAAAATGGTGCTGCTATCGTAAGTATTTATGCTCCATTGCCAGGTCAAGGATCTGCTCACGTTACGCATATACAGAGTCTTTAATTTAAAATCATACGAGTGTTTCAATACCAGCTAAAAATCTAACTATTTGTGTATTGTAATCCATCAAAGATAGTATAGATGGTTCAGATACTAACGGACATCTGTACTTGCAGACTGGTTTAACGGTAATTTTAGCAAATGAAGCCTCAATATTCTTAAAAGAACTTTTCGAACACAACCAAAGATTCTTCTAAAAGAATAACCCCAAGTTTTATGATAATCATATCTCATGGGGTTATTTAGTTTTTAAACTAAAAATCCTTCCAAAAATCACGAAGGTTTCAAAAGTGTACCCTATTCGTTTCTATTTTTATACCGCAGATAAGCTTTAATTCAATAATACTTTTATTATGCTAAAATATTGTAAATCAAATATTTTATACAAGTACATCACCGCCCTTTTATTTTAACTGCTCCAGAGAATTCACTGCGATACAACGCTCTACAGTAAAACCCTCTGCATGCGCTGTACCAATCAAACGCCCTAGGTCTCTTGCCCTATAGCGAACGCTGTCAATAAAATTTTTGCTTGATATAGGCGTTTCTAGTGCTGTACTATTAGGTTGGTAGAATTGAGAACTGTAAGCCATAACAGCAGCAATCTTAGATTCCATAAAACCCGTTACATCCACTACAAAATCAGGCGTTAAACTTTTCCATTGTATGTAATGATAGACCTGTTTTGGTCGCCATCGCTCCTGTTCAACCCCGTGGAGTTCTGTCCGAATCTTTTGTAAACCACTTAAAAAACAAGCATCAGAAACTAACTGACTCCCTTTACCATGATCAATATGACGATCGTCAACAGCATTGCACAAAACAATTTCTGGTTGGTATTTTCTAAGCATTTTAACAACCTCTAACTGGTGCACTTTATCATTCCTAAAAAACCCGTCTGCAAAGCCTAAATTTTCTCGTACAGAAACACCCAAGATATCAGCAGCCTTGGCGGCCTCTTCCATTCTTAATTCAGCAGAACCACGAGTTCCGAGCTCTCCCTGCGTTAGATCTACAATTCCAACCTTCTTACCCAAAGCTATTTCTTTAGCCATGGTAGCAGCACAACCCAATTCCACATCATCAGGATGCGCACCAAAAGCAAGGATATCCAATTTCATACAAGCGCCTTTTTAGTGCTTCTAATAGCCTGTTCCATATCTGCAATTAGATCCTTTGGCTCTTCAATCCCCGTAGAAAAACGAATCAACCCCTGAGTAATCCCTCGTTCCAGACGCTCTTTCTCGGTGAGCGATGCATGAGTTGTTTGTGCTGGACTCACCGTAGTACTCTCCAATCCTGCCAAACTCATCGATGGTTTAATCAATTGTAGCGCATTTTGAAATTCCATCGCATCAATTCCCGCTTTCAGTTCAAAAGCCATCATCGCTCCAAATCTCTTCATCTGCGTTGCTGCCAATTCATGGTCTGGATGCGACGCAAGTCCAGGATAATAAACACGATCTATATCTTTATGACGCTCTAAATACTTCGCAATCACTAGCGCATTTTTGGTCTGCTCTTTAACCCTTATATTCAAAGTTTTCAAGCTTCTCTCTAGCATCCAAACCATAAAATCGCTGAGATTTCCTCCAAAATTTCGTGAAGTTTCCCATATCTCAGCTATGTGTATTTTAGATGCAGCCACCGCACCAGCAGAAATATCAGAATGTCCACCCATGTATTTGGTCGCCGAATGAATAACCACATCAATTCCAAAATCAGCAGGAGTCTGATTAATAGGCGAGGCAAAAGTATTATCAATCATGGTCATTATACCGTGATCTTTTGCTAGCTTCACTACGGCACTAATGTCCGTAATACCCAACAAAGGATTAGAAGGAGTTTCAATATAAATAATTTTTGTGTGAGGTCGTATCAACACCTTAAAATCGTCAATGACACTACTCTCAGTATAAGAATATTCAATACCGTATTTCTCAAACTCTCTAGCCACAAAATTGTAAGTCCCTCCATAAATCACCTGTTGTAAGATCACATGATCTCCCTTTTTTAAAAAAGCCATCAACGCAGAGCTAATCGCTGCCATTCCAGAACTAAATATTAGCGCATCTTCCGTATGTTCAAGAGCAGCAATTTTTTTGTTTAGTGCCTCCTGATTGGGGGTGTTAAAATATCTAGGATAACGTTTCACATCTACCCCGTCAAAAGCATACGAAATCGCCATAAAAACCGGAGAAACAGCCCCTTTAAATTGTGTATCCGTCACCTCTCCCGTATGCACGCAAACGGTGTTAATCCCTAATTGTTGATCACTCATAATATCTAGCGTTTACTTTTACAAGTATAAAGATAAAAAAGTCATTCCTAGTAGCTCCCCTATCTCATTAAAAAATCATCCAAACCCATAATGTGTGTTTTTTGGGCGTATCCCTTCGGGTCGCGCTATCCGCTGTATCTTTTTTGCCTTCACAGGACAAAAAAGGATGCCGCTGCTATCGCTTACGCAGCTCAAAAGAACCCTTTTAGTTCAATAACGCAATTTCCGATAGCAAATAAGGCAGCTGATGCTGTGAGAAACAGAAATCAGAAAATTCAACATTCAACGTCTAGTATCCACCCAGATAATTTCAATATCTTCGTGCTATGATTTCAGTAGCTATTGTAGGAAAGGGCAATGTAGGTGTTCACCTATATCAACAACTCGTCAAAAAAGATCAACTGAATGTCATACAGTTCGATTCTCGTCAACCACATGAACTCAACACATTCAATGTGGCTATTCTTGCTGTCTCAGATCATGCCATTCCAAAAGTATCAAAGAATATTAAATGTCCCTTGGTAGTTCACACATCTGGTACAACCAGCATTCAGGAGTTAAAAAATCCCTATAGAAAAGGAGTATTTTATCCCTTGCAATCCTTTTCAAAAGAAAAACCAGTCGATTTCCCAAAAGTTCCCATTTGTATTGAAGTTGAAGAACAACAAGACGAAAAACTCCTGCGATTTCTTTCAGAATGTCTTGGAAGTACTGCCTACCCAATTTCATCCGTACAAAGAAATCATCTGCATGTCGCAGCCGTATTTGCCAATAATTTCACCAATCACATGTACGAAATAGCCAAGCAAATCTGCGATCGCTACAACATCCCTTTTCAAATGCTACTCCCACTAATTCAAGAAACAGCTCAAAAAGTACAATACCTTTCGCCCAGTGATGCACAGACAGGTCCTGCAAAAAGAAATGACCTACCAACCATCAAAAATCACGTACATTTGCTGGAAGAATCATACAAAGAAATATATCATCTACTAACAACATCAATACAGAACCATGGAAAAAAGCTATAAACAATACCTAGCAGAGATTCGTATGTTCATCTTTGATGTGGATGGTGTTTTAACCAATGGTCTAGTGACAATCATGCCAGATGGTGAGTTAATACGACAAATGAATATCAAAGATGGCTATGCCTTAAAAACCGCCGTAGATATGGGATTTCACATCTGCATTATTTCTGGCGGAAAAAATGAAGGAGTCAGAATGCGTTTAAAAAATTTAGGAATCAAAGATATTTTCCTAGGTGCTCAAAACAAAATACAACCATATCAAGAACTACTAGAGCACTACAATATACCCCCTAAACAGATCCTTTATATGGGTGACGATCTCCCTGATCTCCCAGTGATGAAATTGGTCGGACTCCCATGTTGCCCAAACGATGCCGCTTCAGAAGTTCAGAGAACAGCAAAATACATTTCCGACAGAAAAGGAGGCGACGGTTGTGTAAGAGACATCATAGAACAAGTGTTACGAGTTCAAGGAAAATGGAACGAAAATTTTGATGCTAGCGATGACTAAAAAGTGGATCTTCTCCTTTGTCCTTTTTCTATTAGTGACTATCTCTAGTAACGCTCAATCCATTTTTGGAAAATGGCATTCTTTTGATGAAGAAACCAACAAGGTTGAGTCTGTCATTGAAATTTATCAAAAGAACGGAAAGGCCTACGCTAAAATCATAGAAATCACCGATCCTACACGGAGGGATGCCACCTGTCTTAAATGTAAAGGAAAGAAAAAAGATAAGCCTATTTTGGGGATGGATATTCTCTCAGGACTCACAAAAGACGATGACGAATGGAATGGCGGAACCATTCTAGATCCCAAAAATGGTAAAGAGTATAAATGCTATATCAAATTACTCGATAACAATACCCTAAAACTCCGTGGGTATATTGGTTTTTCTCTTATAGGCAGAACAGCCCTGTGGAAAAGAGCAGACCTCTAGAACACAAGTTCTACCACACAATTAATTCTTCTTTTGCAACATCTAATTCTTCTTTTGCAACATCGGTACAAAAGTAAAATCGCCAAGTTCGTGTTTTTCAAACTTTTTGGGAGATGTTCTAATGAGCAATGTCATCGTCTGCGTTAGACCTCCTACAGGAATGAGCAACTTCCCTCCTACCTTTAATTGCGCCATTAACGCTTTGGGAATATATGGTGCACCTGCCGTTACAATCACCTTGTCAAATGGTGCTTTCTCTGGAAAACCTTTGTAGCCATCGCCAAAAATTAATTTCTTTGGCCGATACCCAATTTTGGGGAGAAACAACGAAGTTTTTTTAAATAGCTCGTGCTGCCTTTCAATAGAATATACCTCAGCTTGCATGGCAACTAAGACAGCTGTTTGATAACCCGACCCAGTCCCAATTTCAAGAACCTTGTCTCCTTGACGAATCCTAAGCACTTGTGATTGAAAGGCTACGGTGTATGGTTGAGAGATCGTTTGTCCTGCTGCAATTGGAAATGCTTTATCTCGATATGTATGATCTTCAAAAGATGAATCAATAAATAAATGTCGAGGAACTTTTCGAATGGCATCCAACACCTTTTGATCCGAAATACCTTTGTTCTTTAGACTTTTAGCAAGCTGGTTTCTAAGTCCTTGATGTTTAGAAGTATCTCTCAATTTTCAAATAATTATCACATTTTAAAGGTAGCATAAATCCCTTAGAATTCCTACAAAATTGTATCTTTGTTCTCGTTGAAAAATCAATGTTCTAAAATCAAACGATATGCTAAAAGCAGGGGTGTTAGGAGCAGGGCACTTAGGAAAAATTCACCTTAAATTATTACAACAATCTCAGCGTTACGAACTCGTAGGGTTCTATGACCCCTCAGCAGAAAATGCAAAAAAAGTAGCCAATGAATTTGGATATACCTCTTTTGATTCTGTTAAAGAACTGATTGATGCTGTAGATGTCATTGATATCGTTACCCCTACCCTATCCCATTTTGAATGTGCAAAAATGGCCATTGAAAAAGGATGTCACATCTTTATAGAAAAGCCAATCACCAATACCGTGATCGAAGCAGAAGCAATTAAAACATTGGCAAGCCAAAAACACGTTCATGGACAAGTGGGGCATGTAGAGCGATTTAACCCCGCATTCACTGCTGCAAAAGATATGATTAGCAACCCCATGTTTATTGAATCACACCGATTGGCAGAATTTAACCCACGAGGTACCGATGTCCCTGTTGTACTAGACCTTATGATTCACGATATAGATATTATCCTTAATGTTGTGAATTCTCCAGTGGTAGATGTTCATGCTAGTGGCGTTTCCGTGATCTCAGAAACCCCAGACATCGCCAACGCGAGAATTGTGTTTGAGAACGGTTGTGTAGCAAACCTAACGGCGAGTAGAATATCAATGAAAAATATGAGAAAAGCGCGTTTTTTCCAGAAAGATGCCTATATCTCTGTTGATTTCCTAGAGAAGAAATCGGAGATAGTTCGCATGAAAGATGCTCCAGAACATCCCGACGAATTTGCGATGATTCTCCAAAATGCTGAAGGTGTCAAAAAGCAAATCTACTTTGACAATCCCGAAGTAATTCCCAACAATGCCATTTTAGATGAGCTAGAGACCTTTGCAGATGCTATTGAAAACGACACTGTACCTGTAGTTACACTAGACCATGGAACTGAGGCACTGCGCATAGCACGACAAATCATAGATTGTTTCGACAATTAAACAACAAAGAACAAACCCAAATCACAAATGAAAAACATCGCAGTTATTGGTGCCGGAACTATGGGCAACGGAATAGCCCATACCTTTGCACAATTCAATTACAACGTTCAGTTAATCGATATTTCTCAAGCTGCCTTAGATAGAGGCTTAGCGACCATTTCAAAAAATTTAGACCGAATGGTGGCCAAAGAAAAAATTACTGAGACCGATAAAGAGAAAACACTATCAAACATTACCACCTATACTTCCATCAAAGAGGGAACTCAATATGCAAGTCTGGTCATTGAAGCTGCTACTGAGAACTTAGAACTAAAAATAAACATATTTCAAGAGCTAGACAAGGTATGTCCGGATGACACTATACTAGCAACTAACACTTCATCTATTTCCATTACACAAATTGCAGCGGCAACAAATAGACCCGAATTGGTTATTGGTATGCACTTTATGAATCCTGTGCCTTTAATGAAACTAGTTGAAATCATCCGAGGATACAACACTTCTGATAAAGTCATGAATTTTACTGTGGATCTAGCTCAAAAAATCAATAAAACTCCTGTGGAGGTAAACGATTATCCCGGTTTTGTTGCCAACAGAATCTTAATGCCTATGATTAATGAATCCATAGAAACCTTGTATAATAATGTCGCAGGTGTTGCCGAAATTGACACAGTCATGAAATTAGGAATGGCACATCCTATGGGACCACTACAACTGGCTGATTTTATTGGATTAGATGTTTGTTTATCTATTCTTGAAGTAATGTACGACGGATTTAAAAACCCCAAGTATGCACCATGTCCACTTCTGGTAAACATGGTCAGAGCTGGAAAGCTAGGTGTGAAATCTGGTGAAGGGTTCTACGATTACAAAGAAAGTAGAAAAGCAATCCATGTTTCAAAGCAATTTGTATAGATTATTTGTCTTCATACTCTTTTATGTTCCCTTTTTAACCTCAGGTCAGAAAAAAGAGACCTCAGACAAAAAGCTAAAAAAGATCGGTATAGTTTTTAATCGTGCCCAACAGAACAATCTGTTGTTTAAAGACAGGGATTATGATTACAGGACCAATACCCTAAAAGCACAACTCTTCTATTTGCTACGGAAGGGGGAAAAATGGGATTTGAATCTAATCGTGCAACCGCAATTACAAGCAGCGAAACATCAACTGTTAAATCCCTCATTCATTACCCCAGACATCCCCAATTTTGAAGCGTTAAGAAATCGCTTTACACGTGAAAAGTCGATTGGTCTATACATGTTTGAGTTAGGGTTTCAATGGAGAACGCAACTTTTAAAGCTGCTATTTTTTGAAACGACTCTGGGTCTAGGTGCTGGATATATCGACAAAGAATCTGAGCGGTTGGCAAAAGGATTTACCTTTATTGAAAACCTATCCATCGGAGTAGTCTATTCATTCAAATCTTCAGAATTGTACTTGGGAAGTCAAGCAGGACATATTTCAAACTTTGACACCCAAGAACCAAACGACGGTTACAATATTTTTGGCTTTGAAATTGGCTATCGAATAGCTCTCTTCTAAGCTGAGAAGAAAAAGCAGTATAGGGTGTAAATCACTTGACTTTTTTAAACTGCTTTATAACTAGGCTCTGCTGATTTTCTAAGTTATTGATTATAAATAACTGTAATTCAATTTATTCATTGAATAATTTTAGATTAATTTCTAGTATAACTGCAAAGGTTTTTGTACCTTACATGTATAAAACCGTGCAGTTATGATCAAATACACACCCTCTAATCAGTTGACTTTAGAAGGCTTTTCACACCCCTTTGAGAGAGACTTATCTCCAGAGAATCGTTGGGTAAAATTAGCTGAATTAATTCCATGGGATTCTTTAGCCTCTGTTTATGCTAAGAGTTTGAGTAGTACTTGTGGTAGAGAGAGCATCGATGTTCGTATGGTTATTGGAGCTTTGATTGTCAAACACAAGTTAGGTTTGGATGACAGGGGCACTGTTGCCATGATTAGTGAGAACATCTATCTTCAATATTTTTGTGGCTTAAGGAGTTTTCAGATAGAAGAGCCTTTTCACCCTACCGTCTTT
>JABSPP010000419.1 GCA_013214275.1 Flavobacteriaceae bacterium | reverse complement strand
GAGGAGATCCCCCTAACCAAAGGCAGGAGAATTTCTGCTACACAGTTGTTGGAGCGCTTTCTGTTTGATCGGAAAAAGCAGTATGATTTTGTTGAAAAGCTTAGTGGAGGTGAAAGAAAACGATTATATCTCTGTACGGTTCTGATTCAGAATCCAAATTTTTTAATTTTAGATGAACCTACCAACGATTTAGATGTCATAACGCTCAATGTTCTTGAGAATTTCTTATTGGACTTTCCGGGGAACTTGATTGTTGTCTCACATGATCGTTATTTTATGGATAAGATTGTGGATTCTCTTTTTGTCTTTAGAGGTGAAGGAGTGATAGAGAACTTCCCGGGGAACTACTCAGATTTCCGAGCTTATGAGAACTCAAAACCTCTGGAATCTATCAAGAAAGAATCGAAAGTTGTTCAAAAAACTGAATCGAAGTGCCAGTTGAGTTATTTAGAAAAAAGAGAGTTTGGCACCTTAGAAAAAGACATCGAAAAATTAGAGAAAAAGAAGAAAACTATCGAGGCTTTGTTCAATGATACCAGTATGAGTCCAGAAGAAATCTCTGAAAAATCTTTGGAACTGGAAGAAGTCATTCATTCTTTGGAAAAGAAAGAAGAACGCTGGTTAGAACTGTCTTTAAAGTTGGAGGACTAAACTCTTATGATATCCTTTTCTTGAATAAGATTTTCGTTGTTAAATCTGAGAAGCAATTGTGCTAGGGTAATGGTATCTTTTTCGCAGTAGTTTACGATTTTGCTCAGATTTTTTTCTTTGTAATATACTCTTGCTACGTCGCTTCCATCAATATCATCTTTGGGGGAGGGAATTCCTAGAATGGAAGCTAACAGCTGTAGGGATGTGTAATGCTTGTAATCTCCAAATTTCCATAGTTCCATCGTGTCTAGATGACGCACTTCCCACGGTTTTTTTCCAAATAAATTTAGTTTTGATGGCAATTCAATTTGATGGATAATCATCCTACGTGCTATGTATGGGAAGTCAAATTCTTTGCCGTTGTGTGCACATAAGAGGTGTTTTGATTGACTAAAGTGGTTTTCTAATAGTGCTTTGAAGTCTCGTAAAATTTGCCTTTCGTTATTGCCATAAAATGAGGTAACTCTAAGGTTTCTGTCTGATGTATGCTGATCGATATAGGCAACGGATATACAAATGATTTTACCGAACTCTGCCCAGATTCCTGCGCGTTCGTAGTAGTCTTTAGCTGTAATATCGTCTTTGCGTTGGTAGGCAGTCTTCTTTTCGAATAATCCTTTGGTCTCTTCCGTGAGCTCTTCCCAAAACTCTTTTTCGGGAACTGTTTCGATGTCTAAAAATAGAATATCGTTGATGTTTTTCTTTAGGTTCATGATGTAATTTTTTAAACATTTTAAAGATAGTAAAAAAACACTAGTACCCCTTTGGGGGATTTCATTGCTCTTAATGGTCTATTGTATGATGAATGAATATGGCACCTTTTTAAAGGGATATTTGTAAAACTAACATTATTATTGATTATATCATCAAATGTTGATCAACTATATTGATTCTTCTAGCAATTCTTATCGCATTAGCAGTTCGGACGTCAAAGTAAATCCATAGGATTTCTGTTTTGTCATTTCATGCTTTGATTTTGTCTAGTGAGTAGTATTTTTCAGGCACCAAAACTTCCTTCTATTCAAGTAGCTCTTTCTTCGGATAAGATTTGTCTTAGCTGCTTTTGTTATTTAGCGTCTTAAGAAAGTTTTCCTTTTGGGAAGCCTACATCTGGAATACTACCCCATATTGAACTAATCCTCCTTCGTCGGAAGTAAGATTCTTGATAAAATTACGAAATTTACATTTTAACATTAAAATTTTAC
>JABSPP010000418.1 GCA_013214275.1 Flavobacteriaceae bacterium | reverse complement strand
CTTGTAGGTTTGCAATAAGGTCATCGTCCTGCATATCTCTAGGTCTCACTAACTCTTCTTGATATTCCTTACTAATTTTGAATAACTTTTCTTTTTTTCTTTGATCGTAATCAGGAATCTTGTCCATTAGCTTGTTAGCTATTTGTAATACCGCCGCTAAGTAATCCATAGTGCCTCAAAATACAAAAAGTAAGTGATAAATAAAACGTTTGTCCTCTTCGCTAAGATGTAAATAGGGGGCAGCTATTGCCACCCCCAAAGCGACGAGGAGTTTGATGATGAAAAAGATTAAAGGATTGCTAACCTTCTTCGCCATCGAGAGTGTCGATTAATTTTACAAGCTCACCCTTAAACATGAGTACGCCTTGGAAGGCCATATCATCAAAAGAGTTTTCAGTAGATTCTACTAGTAGTTTACCTAGCTCATCTACGTCATCAAGCATCATCTTAAGATAGTCTTCTGCCATCCCTAGACCTTTTTTCTTTAGTGTTGCTTTTAATTCTTCGTTCATTTAAGCCTCCTATGGTAATGCGTATTCAATAATTACAACTGTAAAAGATGTAATCGTACCAAATAATTCAATAGTGTCACCTGCTCTAAGTGTTATGTCTCTACTTAACGCTGACTCACTCCCAGGATTTGTACTTGTTGAGCCACCTGGAAAACTGGGAAGAAAAGTACTATCAATTTGCGGTCTTCCGCCCATATTTACTGACCCCGAGGGAATGTTATATCCAAGAACCCTAACCTCGGCATAAGCACCGGCTGGTACCGTATAAGCAGTTCCAGTAGATGTTGTATCTACCTTAACAATATTTATTGGAGTATTTGAAAACGTTGCCATAACTACCTCGGTCTAATCCATAAGTTAATAATTAAGTCTTGAGCTGAAAATGCATTGTCATCACAATCAATTCTAAGCTGGTCGCCTGCATTGATATCGAATGTTGAAAACACTGGGAGTGTTACTGTTGAGCTGGCACCTGAATTAGAAGGGCTTGCCCAGTTGATTGTGTCATCTGACTCATCAATGGCATTGACCCACCAATACGCATTAGCTGTAGAATCATCTGCGATCTGGAGCCTAGTAGAAAGAATAGAGCCTTGATCAACTCCGTTTCTTACTAGGTGACAATCAAAATCACTAGAGCCTGATGTACCACTATTTCTCAAAGACCCACTTAATCCAACAATAGTTGAATCGTTTATTACGGTAAGTGTTCCGCCCTCGCCTCCAAACAAAGGTCTAAAAGGTCCCGCGTACTCGTAGACGTAAGGAACCACCAAACGAAAGGCGTTAAAATTGTTCATTGCCGCTTGTCTGGTTTGTGTAGCTTCAGAAACTGCTCTATTCGCCCTTGTTTCTTCTTGATCAATAATGTTCCGTGATGGAGGTATTGTTGCCATTATAAAATCCTATAAGGGAGACCACCGTCTTTAAAGCCGATAAGATCAACTACATAAGTTGAGTCAGGCGTAAATCCGAGGCTCCGGTTTACAGTAATAGTATTTGTTCCAGTGTCTACATTTGTAACTTGTGCGTCTTGTAGAGTCGTATCTAGCGTGGAAGTAGATGACCAATTAACAGTGTGAACATTAACAAATGCATCTATTAAAAACTTATCAATTCGTTCGGATTGCTGCCCAGGATCTACAACTATTCTTTGGTGCTCGAATAATAACTCTTCTTCCTCAAAAACGGATTCATCTGACTTCATCTTGCAAAGCTACCCTTTTAATTCAGGAAGTTCAAGAAGATCATTTCTACCAAAAAGTTAGCACACCAGATATTATTTTCTAAACTTCTTGTTATGCACCGTTGTTCCTTCCACATCACAATGGATGAAATCATTGAAAGG
>JABSPP010000417.1 GCA_013214275.1 Flavobacteriaceae bacterium | reverse complement strand
GGCTATAAGAGAACTAAAACAAATAGACACCGGAAAAGATAATGACAGACGCTATATATTAGAAGCTGAAGATCTTGATAAGAGTGATTATCCAGTGTGGTTTGAACCACTAAACGAGCTCCCTTTTTTTAAATTTCAAGTCACCTTTGCAAGATCAGGGAAATTTCAAGAAAGGATTTTTAATTTTTTATCAGACCAAGAGAAAGATGTAAAAACCTCTGTTTCTAAAGCAGAAGTTCTAGAACTATTTAGTGATAAATACAACAGATTCAAAAGCCCATCAATACTCCTTAAAAGGGCATTAAAAGACAAAAAGCTATCAGGTAAAAAGCTCATCGAATACGCTTTTTATTTTATGAGACACCATCATCAAAACAAGTATGTAGAACCTTCCATACTCAGAGAATCCAAGATCTATTATAGTGGTTTTGATATTGGAATTAACGAAGTATTTATAGAAAACAGTGAAATGTTTAACGCTAAGTTTGGAAACTTCCTAATGTACCACAAAATTCCTTTTGATATTATCGTAGCGATGAAAAAGGAAAATGGATCCATAGAAGACATGCTATTTTCCAATGAACTAACAACATGCATCAGGGTGAACCTCGAGGAACCTTTGTACATATCTTATTTTGGAATACATTCCAATCTCGAGACAATTTTACCGCAAATAGAAGAAACCAAAGCGTACTCACTTTCCTATTCATTCGAGGATAGGAAGTTAAAAGACATTCAAGAGATAACGATGCCAGGGTCTTCATCCCAAGAAAACAGCAGCACAAAAGATATGATACTAACACTAGATGACGATTTCTCAACATTTTCCGTCACTCGAGAATCAAATTATCAAGGGCATTCAAAAGTAGCTATCCTAGACAATTTGCTGTATTTCTTCGACTATATTCCAGAGGATTATAAAATGAATAAGAAAAATTCTGTCATTGCAAACATCAAAAAGAAAAAAGAAAAAATAAGAGTCCAAAAAGAATATGATGCACTAATTGAAAAATTTAAAAAACGTCAAAGCGAAGATTTTACAAGCTATGCCAAAGATGATCTAGATATGGAACTAGAAGACTACACCTACGAAATATTAAACACAGGAAGGTTTGAAAATGATAAGAGTTTCAGATACAAAGATGAATTTACAGTCAAGGATCATTTTATAAAAAGAGCAGGTAAAAACTACATCATAGAGATCGGTAAATTCATTGGAGGACAAATAAATTTTAAAGGTAAAGATCGAGAAAGAAATACCAACATCTATTTTGATTATTCCAGATCATTCATCAATAAGATAACGTTGATTATCCCTGAGGGATACGAAATCAGTGGTCTATCCAACCTCCATAAAACTGTTAAAAATGAGACAGGCGAGTTTACAAGTACAGCTCAAGTTAAAGACGGGAAGTTAATTGTAGAAACTAAAAAAAGATATTACAAGAACTATGTCTCCAAAGCACACTGGAATCAGTTATTAGAATTCTTAGATGAAGCAATTCAGTTTACCAGCGAAAAATACTGCTAAAAAGCATATAATATCACACTCATATGATCAAAAAAGCCGAGTCCTAAAACTCGGCTTTTCTTTGTCATCAAAGTAGTAAAAATATTCAATAATCATGTGAGAGGAGTAATTAACGCATTGATTACGAAATTGAATTTCTAAAGAATCTGAAAAATGGGCGTCCTCAGAACGAGGCATGGAACTTTTCAATATCAAGGGTAAAACGACCCTTCAAAAAATGAGAGATGAGGGCTCAATCACATTTACCCAACCTCAAAAGAGAATTATTCTCTACGATTACGATTCTATAATAAAACATCTGGATAAGCACAGTAAAAAATCATTTTGATATGGAAGAAAA
>JABSPP010000416.1 GCA_013214275.1 Flavobacteriaceae bacterium | reverse complement strand
CAGAGCGTTGAGGAAGGAATTCTCTATTGCAGCAGGAAAAAAGGGATTTCAAAAAAACGAAAACAATACCGAGCAAATAGTCTTAAACATTGTGACCCTGAGACATCAAAGAGCAACTCTGCTTGGTTACCGTTCGCATGCTCATTTTGTGTTAGAAGAACGCATGGCAACATCTCCCCAGAAGGTATTGTCCTTTTTAGAGGATCTTCAGCAGAAATCAAAATCGATTGCTGTAAGAGAATTTACTCACCTCGAAAATTTTGCTAAAGACCTTGACGGAATTGATCAACTTCAAAAGTGGGATAGCGCGTATTACACTGAAAAATTAAAGAGAAAGCTTTTCAATTTAGATCAGGAGTTATTAAAACCTTATTTTCAGCTAGAACACGTCATTAGTGGAATTTTTACCATAGCAGCACAACTTTTTGATCTGTGTTTTGACGAGGTTTTTGACATTGAAAAATATCACGAAGATGTTAAAACTTACCGCGTGAAAAATACAGCCAACGAGGTAATTGCCGTCTTTTATGCGGATTTTCATCCTAGAGAGGGTAAGCGAAATGGCGCATGGATGACTTCTTACAAGCCTCAACAAATTAAAAATAATGTGAACGAGCGTCCACATATTTCCATTGTCTGTAATTTCACCAAACCTACAGAGTCTAGTCCTTCATTGCTTACTTTTAATGAGGTTACTACCTTGTTTCACGAATTTGGTCATGCCTTGCATGGAATGCTCGCCAATACAACATACAGTAGTTTGTCGGGGACCTCTGTTTCTTGGGATTTTGTGGAGCTCCCCAGTCAGATGTTAGAAAACTGGTGCTATGAAGAAGAGGCGCTGGCACTTTTCGCCAAGCACTATCAAACGGGTGAGACCATTCCAATGGAATATGTAGAAAAGATCAAGGAAACTGCTAATTTTCAAGAGGGAATGCAAACCTTAAGGCAATTGAGTTTTGGGTTTTTAGACATGGCATGGCATGCACACGAATCTCCAGATACGATTACTTCTGTTAAAGAATTTGAACAAGAAGTTTGTTCTTCTACCCAGCTTTACCCTGATGTTTTAGAAAATTGTATGAGTGCCTCATTTTCTCATATCTTTCAAGGGGGATATTCTGCGGGATACTATTCATACAAATGGGCTGAAGTTTTGGATGCTGATGCCTTTGAGCTCTTCAAAGAAAAAGGGATTTTCGACAAAGATACATCTACACGTTTTAAAGACCACATTCTAAGTAAGGGAGGAACTGAAAAACCCATGGAACTCTACAGGCGTTTTCGGGGTCGAGAACCCAAGCCAGACGCTCTTCTTAAACGTGCAGGCCTTCTCACATTCTCAGAATAATCGGTTGAGATAAGGATGCTCATGGAGCAATCTTTGATGATTTGAGATTCTTATTGCTGTATTTGTTAAGCATATAGAGCAATTGCTGAATGATTTTTTATCGTATCTTTTCTGAGTTGTGTGAAATGAATTCTAAGCTATTAATTTTAGTCAAGTGATTAACAAACGACTTTTAATCAAAAACTTACTCAGTCATACTGGTGAAAATAGTTTTTATGACAAAAAGCTAAGATTGCCTATGGAAAGAAAGGAAGGAAAAGCAAAGTTTTTAAAACATATCTGCGCACTCTCCAATTCTAATCCAGAAAATAATTCGTACGTTGTTATTGGTGTTGAGGATGAAGGGAATACGATTGTAGGGGTTGATTTTTATGATGACAGTAAAATACAGAACTTGGTAAATGCCTATTTGAATCATCCACCTAAAATTGAGTATGAAAATGTTGCCTTCCCAAGACTTCCAAGACACAAGGTTATTGGATTGGTGACTATTTACCCTAATAATAAAGTAACCTCACTCC
>JABSPP010000415.1 GCA_013214275.1 Flavobacteriaceae bacterium | reverse complement strand
GTGATTTCTTGGAATTTTCGAGATGCTCGTTCAGCTTTTCAAATAACTGCTCAACCTCTCTCAACAACCCCGGGGGTAAGAAAGGATGGCGATTTTTCTGGTTGAATGAATTATATAAATCATTGATATCATTCAATGTCGCGTCGTAGTTTTTAGATTGTTCATTAATTACAGAGGGTCGGTTCTGAAAGTATTCCAGAGCAGCTTGGTGGGGTAACCAAACACGTGAACTATGATTGTTTAGTAGATTAAGAAATGCATCACGGGCATCGTCAGAATATCGATAGAGATCAAGCAGAACATTTGCGTCTGGAATAATTTGACCATCCCGCCATATGGTTTCAACTGCTTTTTCGTTAGCTCGGTAATAGCCTTTAAATAACACTTCTAAATCAGCTTTATCTTCCATAACAATTCCTGAAAAACTTTGTATTCCAACCTAACAAGCACAAATAAAGAGTTTATTTTCCGTAGGCAGGATATCACATCATTTATTGATATTGGGCGAGTTTATTAGAGCCCAGTTTTTCTTTGATGTCTTTACGCCTAACAGAGTCAAAGGCACCTTGAGACAAGCAGCTGACGCTCAGATTTTTGTTTAGTTACTTCCAGTTTGTGCCAAAAGCAGACATTACAAGACTTGTTTCATTTAGATGTTCATGCAACTTCAACAATAAACACTCACAAGCCCAAAGCACTTCATCGATATTAAATCACATGTAAGCATAATTTAATGCCTGACCTAACACATCACGAAACAGATGGGAGAGCACTATGCCTATAGGCTCAAGCATTGATGACTTTTTGGAAGAAGGGATTAAGTAAGAAGTAGAATTTACAGCTAGTAATCGAATAGCACAGAGTCAAACTTTTCTGGTAGACAATGACCAAAACACAAGTGGTTGTGACGCACAATTTAATTTGATAGCCTATCTGAATGAAAAAGATACTTATCATCACAACCTCTTCTTTCAACTGGTGGCGCTCACTCTGAGCGGCACGGAATTCGTACATTCTTTTGCTGCTGGAAGGTAGCTAAGTCTGTATGTTCTTTATATCTCCAGTAGTACGTTTTATTTACTTGGAGATATATCGTGACCAATCAAACAAATACCGAACGACAAGTCATTCTCACTGGCGACCGAGCGACTGGGCCTCTTCACTTAGGTCATTATGTTGGTTCGCTGAAGCAGCGTGTATCCTTGCAGGACGAGCATGACCAGACCATTCTTGTCGCTGACATGCAAGGTCTGACGGACAATGCACACAATCCATCAAAGGTATCATCTAGCATATTAAATGTGGTGGCTGATTATCTGGCTGTTGGCATAGACCCAAGGAAGACAACTGTTTGCCTGCAATCACAGCTACCAGCACTCGCTGAGTTGACTATGTATTACAGTAACGTGGTAACTGTAACTCGACTTGAGCGTAATCCTACCGTAAAAAGTGAAATCAAAAGCAAAGGCTTTGAGCGCTCTTTACCCGCAGGCTTCTTAACATATCCAATATCTCAAGCGGCTGACATCACCGCGTTTAACGCGACACTAGTTCCAGTTGGTGATGACCAATTGCCAATGATTGAACAAACCAATGAAATCGTAAGGAATATTAACTCATTAGCAGGAAAGCCAGTGTTGAAAGAGTGTAAGCCATTACTCAGCAATGCATCACGACTACCTAGCACTGACGGCAAAAACAAAATGAGTAAATCGATGGGTAATACCATAAACCTTGGCGCTACAGAAAAAGAGATAAGCACCGCTGTTCGTAGCATGTACACAGACCCTGATCATCTGAAAGTTGAAGACCCGGGTAAAATAGAAGGCAATGTTGTATTCACGTATTTAGACGCTTTTCACCCGGATACAAAGT
>JABSPP010000414.1 GCA_013214275.1 Flavobacteriaceae bacterium | reverse complement strand
ACCAGCTCCTCATCTGAAAGATTGTAGATCGATTTGAGTATCAATAGAGACACCATCAACCTGATCGGATGCCCTGGCCGGCCCTGATCTGAATAAAGCTTTGAAAACTCAGTCTCAAAATATCCCCAATCAATCTCCTCACTCAATAGATAAAGTTCTTGTTTGGGGTTTAACTGCTCTTTTAGACCTGGGGCTAAAAATGACAGTTGGTTCGAAGAGATGTTTTGAGGTTTCATTTGACAAGGTTTATGACCAAAAGTTACATAAACCTTGTCTTTTTATTCATCAACTCAGACGTCCTAATCAATCTCTATGGCAGATATAAACACTTATCAATCCTGAAATAGAGTTTTTAAGGGATGACTATTTAACAACAACCCAATCGTAGCATAAGACTGATTCAGTTAAAAGCTCCTTTTATCCCGCATTATTCAATAGAATAGTTAAAAGGAGGGCTAGTATCCTTTACGTTTAAGAAAATTCCATCAAGCCAAGGTCTTCTTTTTGCTGGCAAAGAGATTTTAAGGACCTTCTTGTTGGCATGATTTACAGTCCATGCTCCTAATGCAAAGCAATAGGATTTGAGCGTTGAAAGCGTTGCTCTTTTATGATGACTTAAAGCAAAATGGCGGAATAGACTCATCAAATTATAAGCGATCATTATAAACCTAAAAGAAGCTTCTGTAGCCCAAAAATCTTGAAGGCAGAAGTTCTCCAATCCAAAATCCTGTTTCAATTCCTTGATTCTATTTTCGCAATCTGCTCTAGAATTATACATATTCCATATCTGATCAAGAGGTAAGTCCAGATTGGTAACGTAGCAACTATATCTATACCCAGGTTCGTCTTCAAATAATTGTTTTCCTGTAGCACTAGGACGGAGATCAACTTTTTTCTTTACAAGAATATATCTTCTTAGTTTTCCGTTTTCATGCTTAAAAGTCATTTCATTTAACTCAATACCCTTGGTTAAAGAGATCCAATCTTTGAGTCCCCATACTTCACTCTTTACATTGGGATACATGCGTACAGCCATGATATAGTTAAGTTTCTCCTCATCTAAGTAAGACATTATATCTTCAGTGTAAAAACCGCTATCTGCTCTTACTAACCCTACTTTTTTATCTTTAAGCGCCTCTTTAAAGGTCTCTTGCATGAATGCTCGACAACTACTACTATCGGCTGTATTCCCAGGCCTGAGCCAAGCATTTGCAACCATACGGGTTTGACTCACAAATGCCATTAGAGGATGGTGAGAATTACGACCTCGTTTGTTTGGGTTGTATCCTTTCGCACTCCCTTCTTGATTCCCATATCGCGTGATTACCGTACTGTCAAAGTCAATCGTTAGACTTCCTGTATTGAGTTGATCAAAAAACCAATGTTGTAAATCAGGAAATAGTTCTGTGTTAAGCTTTTGAGAAAACTTCCCGAAAAATCGGCTGTAGGTACTTTGACTTGGCATCGAATCCCAGCCAAATATCGATTGCAAGACCTCATCGTTTCTCAACCAATCACAATGAACATATCGACTAGCTCCAGTCCAAATACTCAACCAAAAACTCTCTACTATTTGTTTAGGATCATAGCCTCGATTTGATCCAGGTGCAGGCAACTCTACTTGATTAAGCTTTTCGCGAATGCCTGTTTGATCTATAAATCTTTTCATCAAACTCATGCCTCCAAATGGAGTCACTGGTTTACTCGAATACTCTATGGGAAGATTAACCATTTTGGTGAATTTTATAAAGCAACAAAATCGTCACTCAGTTGATCTAATCCAAACTTTTGAGCATTCAACTAAATCCTATTGCATAATCAAGGTTTAAAATTTCTTGCCAATTATGACCATCTCCACTTCGCTCGATGCTGAAATAATCATTAT
>JABSPP010000413.1 GCA_013214275.1 Flavobacteriaceae bacterium | reverse complement strand
CAACTCAAAATAACATCGTGCCAAAACCCCATCTTGGATCTTTTTTATAGTTTCTATCGTAGCTGCCGTCACAGAAAATGGTAACACCAAAATTGCTCCAACAACAGGTATAAATAGAAAGAGCATAAAAACAATGCCATTTCCAGTAGCCATTCCCCTATTCTTCCTTACAAACTTTAGGCTGTCTTTATAATTAAAGTGTCTTTCCAAAGTGTAATCCATATTTCCAAAACCAGCAAAATAAGCTTGCATCAAAAACAAAAGTACTGTTGAAAAAATTCCAATAGCTGGAATTAGCCCTAGCAAAAGGATAGGAATCGTTAATATGAGCTCTCGAAATAAATTTCTTGTCGCTATTCGCACCCCACGAACCAACAACTTCATTGATGAAGATCGCGTATCCAAGCTTTTCACTCCAGTGAGGTGAATTTCTATTTTTTCAGAAATAATTCCCATAAAAGGAGCAGACAAGGCTAAAACAAAATGCTTGAACAGTAAAAATCCAAGAGTCATAATAATCAATCCTCCAAAAACCGATCCTACCGTTTCAAAGGTCTCCTGCCCCCATTCCCAAGGCCAAAAACTACCAATGTATGACCCTAAATCGTCAGAGAGAGTATATGCTAGACTAACGATTACCAGGGCAAGAATAATACTAATGAACATTGGAATAACGAAAAACTTCCATAATCTCAACGCCGATAATAATTGAAATGCTTCCAAATAAGCACGAACTCCTGATATCATTTCACCAATCATCTCTCACCTTTTTTAAATTTTTATTTAATGTTCAAGATACACCATTTGTTGCGGATACCTTCCTAACACCGAAACGCTACTCACTTTAACAGCCTCTTTCAGTTCTAATTTAATAGCTGCTGTAATCTCCTCCACACTTTTACTGTGCAAGAGTGAATACATTTCTCGTCCGATTTTATTGTTGTGAAAATCCATGGCTGCTGCTAACTCCTCGTTGGGAGAAAATTCTTCATGCCAATCAGTAATTCTTTTGGTCCAGTTCAATACCAACTGTGTGTTATTTGAAAACCGCGCACATGCCTTTGCAATCAACACATTCCATAATGCATGACGAAATGCGTTGGCTTTATTGTGCTTCCCATGAATATGAGGAAATTCTTTTTGAGAGATTTTAAAAGTCTTTAGCGTTGCCTGAACAGTGGACATCATCAACAATGGATGTCGTATAAACCAAGCAAACAAACTGCGCAATTGCTTAAAATTTAGCCCTTTTATGATCTTCCAAAATGACACTCCTTTTTAGTAACGAATTAAAATTTTTAACTTTTGTACTCCTTTACAGCATCCACAAAAGCCTTGGCATTTTCTACCGGAATGTTGGGCAAAATACCATGACCTAGATTTACGATATAACGATCTTTTCCAAACTCATTAATCATTTGATGCACCATTTTTTTAATTTCACTGGGTGGTGAAAGCAATCTAGACGGATCAAAATTACCTTGTAAGGTAATCCGTCCTCCAGATAGATAACGAGCATTTCTTGCCGTGCAAGTCCAATCGACACCCAAGGCAGAGGCTCCAGACTTTCCCATTTCATGCAATGCAAACCAACACCCTTTCCCAAAAGCAATGACTGGCGTATGATCTTTCAACGCTTCAATGATCTGGTTGATGTACTGCCACGAAAACTCTTGATAATCAGTAGGCGATAGCATTCCCCCCCACGAATCAAAAATTTGAACAGCGTTAACACCTGCCTCAACTTTTGCTTTTAAATAGGCAATCGTTGTATCTGTAATTTTTTGTAGTAACTGATGTGCAGTGACTGGATTGGTAAAGCACAACTCTTTTGCCTTATCAAAATTCTTTGAACCCTGACCTTGCACCAAATAACACAAGATAGTCCAT
>JABSPP010000412.1 GCA_013214275.1 Flavobacteriaceae bacterium | reverse complement strand
GGAAAGAAATTATTGAACTTTTTCTAGGATTACAACATAGAAGCGATAGCAGCGGCATCCTTTTTTGTCCTGATAAGGCAAAAAAGATATAGCGGATAGCGCGACCCAGAGGGGAACGCCCAAATTCGCCTCACATATTTTCTTGGATGATTACAATTGGTATTTGAATCCTAAGTTGAAATTTCTCCCTCTCGTAGAAAATCCAAAAATCTCTTGGTAATTCTCGTTGAGTATGTTGGTGATATTCGTGTACAGGGTAATCTTTTTTGTGAGTTTGTGTGTCGCTCCAAAATCTAATAGGGCATATGATTCTAGGGTTACATTTTTTACATTGAGAAAATCTCTAAAATCGGTATCATCTCTATCGCTTACAAATTGATAATCTACTGAAAAATTTGTTTTTTTTGTCATGCGATACGCTAAACCGAGGTTGGTCTTATATTTTGGAATTCTGATTGCTTCGTCGTCATTTTTAGTGTAGGTGTAGTTCACATTTACATCTAGATTTTTAGACATGGATATAGAGGAATTGATTTCTATACCATTGACTCTAGTATTACCTCCATTGATTAAGATAAATGCTACTGGATCGAAAATAATGGTATTTTTTATATCTCTATTGAAAAAAGTAGCATTTACCATGTATGTATTTTTTTTGATTTCTGCTCCAAATTCATAGGTTGTACTCTCTTGAGGTTTTAGCTCTGGGTTTCCAAAAGATGAAAACAGATCCTGAATTGACGGTGCTACAAAGGCGGTGCTGTAAGACCCGTAGATCCTTGTATATCCATCTTTACTTGAAAATCTGTATGATGGATTAAAATTATACACAAAGTTGTTTCCGTAAATATTGTGATTGTTTAAACGAAGTCCAGTATTAAGATTAAAGCCTTTTTCTGAGATATAAACGATGTTGGCGTAAGGATCTGTGATGGTCGTTTTTGGATCTTGTGTAAATTCGGTTTCTGTGAGTTCAGTTCCGCCAAAGGGTATGCTAAAGGTTGTGATCTGATTGTTTTGATAGTTGATTCCAGCTATGAGTTTAACTTTTCCAAAATTATGCTTTACATAGGCATCTATCATAGAGTTTTCACCCTCACTTGTTCCGGGGAAAGCGGTATTTAGACGGTTGATGTCAAATTTTGTGTAAGCGTAATTTAAATGGACTGATCCTTTGTTGTATTTGTATTTTGGAGAAACACTTATTCTATAATTTTTGTCTGTAGATTGATTTTCTCCGTCGGTGTAGGAATCAGTATCGAAACTGTTTTTGAATTCGCTTGACGAGAGTGTCACTATTGTGGTAAATTGATTCGAAAACTCATATCCTAGTTGAGCATCAAAATTGGTTCTTTTGAAGGGGTCTTCGTTAAATGACTGATTGCCTAACGCGTCTATAGCTGCGGAAACACCATTGGCATCAAAAGAAGAAAAAGAGGCTAGGTAACTGAGCCTATTTAGGGTACCATTGATACTGGTGGTTGTTTGTACTAAAGTTCCTGAATCATTGGAGTTTGCAGTGTGATTTGTTCCTAAAAATGCGCCAACTGTACCGTTAAAACTGCTTTTGGATGCCTTCTGCATCCAGATGTCTATTACCGCAGTTGCAGCTCCAGAACCGTATAGTGTACTGGAAGCTCCTTTGCTTATTTCTATGGATGCTACTTGATCTAAGTTGATATATCTCAAATCAAAATTATTTTGCAGTGGATTTACAACTTGCAATCCGTCAATCAGGATAACGACTTCATTTGAACGACCACCTCGCACGTAGTAACCTAGATTTTGACCAAAGACGCTTGTATTTCCATTGATTTCGATTCCTGAAATTCTGTTGATGAGTTCTACTACTGTTTTCCCTCTGTTTTGTTCAATGATCTCTGGTGTGATTT
>JABSPP010000411.1 GCA_013214275.1 Flavobacteriaceae bacterium | reverse complement strand
TACAATCTCATACCCTGCCTGAGGCACTTTGTGCATCTCCATTTTACCTTTAGCACCAACAAACAAAATATGGGCGTCGGGATATCTCAGTTTTATCTCATTAGCAATGGCAATTGCAGGATAAATATGACCTCCTGTTCCACCTCCACTAATAAGTATGTTAATTGATGGTTCCATGGAGAATATCTAATGGGTGTTCGTCTAAAATAGATGCTTCTGTCTCTTCTTTGGATGCACTTACGCTGAGGATCATTCCAACAGCGAAACACGTCATCCAAATGGATGTCCCTCCGCTACTAATTAGCGGTAATGTTTGACCAGTAACAGGAAATAAATCAGTAGCTACTGCCATATTAATACAAGCTTGGAAGATAATAGGAAGTCCGACCCCTATTACAAGTAATGCTCCAAATACGGTGGATGCTTTACGTGCTGCAACAAAGATTCTAAAGAGCAACCAAAAATAAGCAAATATAATCAGCAGTGCACCAAACAAACCGTACTCTTCTATAATAATTGCATAGATAAAGTCAGATGACGATTGTGGCAAAAAGTTCTTTTGATTACTCTTCCCGGGTCCTTTTCCAAAAGCGCCACCAGTTGCTATGGCAATCTTTGCTTTTTCTACTTGATAATTATCATTTTTCTCAGATGGCTCCCAAAAACTTTCAATACGGCTTTCCCACGTCTTAACACGATTGGGCATTGCATCTGGAAATGCTTTTGCTATAAGAATAAAAAAGGCAAGAAATATGATCCCAAGACCTAAGATAAATCCAATATATTTTAGTGGATATCCTCCTATAAAAGCAACGACCAAAATCATAAAAAAGAGGATGGCTGTTGTAGAAAAATCTGCTGGAAGAATGAGCATTAAAATCAGACCTACTGGAAGCCAAAGTTTCCATAGACTCTCTTTAAATATAATTTTTGTATGCTTATTTTTTGCTAAATATCTGGCTAGATAAACCATTAACACTAATCCAGCTAATGTAGATGTTTGAAATCCTATTCCTACGAATGGAATTCGTATCCACCGACTGGCAATAGTTCCTCCAATAGTTGTGCCTTGAGCTAAGGTGATGATAAGCAGCACAATCACCACTGGAATCATCAACACAGCGCCACCACTAAAATAGTGGTAGTGAATTTTATGAACTCCATATATAATGGCAAATCCCAGAAGTAAAAGCACCACATGTTTTAACAGGTAACCTATAGCTGTTCCTCCTGTGACATTGACCAAATTAACACTGGCGCTGTAAATAGGCATGAATGAAAAAATCGCCAAGACAGCTATCAAAGCCCAGATAGTTCGATCACCTCTGATATGTTTTAACAGTTGTTTCACTAATTGTTTAAATTCATGATTTATACTATTTCAATTTTATTGCAGTCATCCTACAACAACTGTTTTACAGCATTTTTAAACTGGCGTCCTCTGTCTTTATAGTTTTCAAATAAATCGAAACTTGCACAAGCAGGAGACAACAAAACAGCATCTCCTTTTTGGGAGAGTTTGTAAGCTACCTTCACGGCTTCCTCTGCGCCAGCAGTTTCTATCAATAGATCTACAACGTTAAAAAACGTCTGTTTTATTTTTTCGTTATCTTCTCCCAAGCAAACAATTGCTTTCACTTTTTCTCTTACTAAGGGCAATAAATCTGTATAATCATTTCCTTTGTCTACACCTCCTACGATCCACACTGTAGGACGCTCCATACACTCTAATGCGTAGAAGGTAGCATTTACATTCGTTGCTTTAGAATCATTAATAAATTCGATTCCGTGTACTTTTGCTACAAATTCTAATCTGTGTTCTACGTTTTGAAAATCAGAAAGGCTTTCTCTAATTATTTCTTTTCTAATTTCTAAAACTCGACCTGCAATACC
>JABSPP010000410.1 GCA_013214275.1 Flavobacteriaceae bacterium | reverse complement strand
TTTCTTATGCAAACTTCTTTCTTTAAATCTTGAGTTTTTTGGGAGAGGTCTATAAAGTTCTTAACCTTTATAAGAACTAAACTTTCCCCAAAATCACCTCCCGGTGTTACGCCGTCCGTGCGAGAATTTTGCTGAAGAGGTATTTTCCGGCTTGTTTGATGGAATCCGGGCAAAGCTTATTAAAATTGGTGGCCTCGGCCATCAATTCTTTTTCGATTTGAGCCCGAATGTCGGCGAATGAATAAAGACGTGAATTTTGAATCCTACGGGCGGGCGCGGAATCCTGTTTCATCGCATAGGTCCACACCAAAGTCATGGCGGTACAGGCGAGATTAAAGTGACTTTCCACCGAGTCCTTTTTCCGCGACTGATTATCCAAAGCGCCGAGCTCATGTTTTAATTCTTTGAAACCAGCTTCAATTTTCCAGCGAGCCGCATAATATTCGATCGCCTTTTCCGGGCTCAATCCCAAATCCGTGGTGAAAATGGGAAAGACAAATCCATTCTTTCTATAAACGAAAATGATTTTTATTTTTCGCTTAAGAGCTTTACTCATCACGATCGTTTCGGAGTACAGTACTTCTCGATTTTTGGAGTACATGAAAATTTTCGCAGATTTTGCACTTGGCTTGAGAGCTGCCGCCAAAGCACTAACACTTTCAATTTTCTTGCCGTATTTTTTGGGCCGACCGCGACCCAGGCTTTTGCCCTCTACTAATTCAAATAGAGAGGAGTTGATGCGCAAACGGCTCAAAATGTGAATCGACTTTTCTCGTGCTGTATCGCATATTGCATCAACCAAAGTTTTTACGCCAAACCAGGAATCACAGGCCAGCAATATATCCTGGTCTTTAAAATCATCGGCAGTTTGTAGGATATGCTCTATCGTCAATTCAATTTTCGTCTTTCCCTGGCCTTTTTTAAGCTGCTTTTTGGGAATGTAATTGTCCTGTAAGAGAGGAAGAAAGGCCCAACGGCCTTTAACCATATTCAAAATCCCTGTCGCCACACGACAATGGCCCCAGATATATTTGCTGGAATTTTGCTTTGCGGCATGGTCAAAATGAGTCGCAGCACCCTCGATTTTCTTGCCGCTTTTTCCATATATAGTGTCGTCCGCAGCAAGAAGAAGTTTACCTTCCGTGAGAACGTCATCACCCATTGACCGAATTGCACTCAAACGGATTTTATCCCAGGGAAGCGACGAGCAATTGAGGAATCCGTAAAAACGTTTTTGAGTTACTCCCTTGCTCCCAAATAGTGGCGCAAACCTCTCCCATATCGCCGAAATGCATTTTTTGGATGAGCTACAAGTCATGCCAATGATGAGGCAACGGAAGATTGAGCGACGGTATTGAGAGAATTCTTCAGAGAGCTGATTGAGGAGTGAAGAGAAGCTGGGGTTTTTCATAATTGAACCTTATTAACTTATTGATATGCAACTAGTTAATAAGGGTTCTTTATGTAATTTCAAGAGCTCACAAATAACTATAAGTAGTTAATTACAAGAATGTTATAAATTAGCTAAATGGGCTCCTTAATGAGGCCTGCAGTAGCCTTTTTTGACTTCGAAACCCTCCGGTGGCCTCTTGACGCAGCAGAGCGTGGTTAGCCAGTATCTACGCAGACGTTAGGTGCTGGGTAGGTAAAATCTGGAATTTTGGGATCCTCAGCAAAGCTCTGAGAAAAGTTCAATCTTTTTTGAGCAGCCACAAAATGGACTCGTTGATTGAAAGGATTCACGAGGACTTAAATACTGGTGCTTAAAAAATGGGGAAAGTTTAGCTACAGTAAGTATAGGCGATTAAATACCAGGTAAAATATCGTCCCCCAAATCGCTAAAGAAATAGAGGGAATCACTTGCACTTAAGTGCAAGTCACGATCTTTTCGTGATT
>JABSPP010000041.1 GCA_013214275.1 Flavobacteriaceae bacterium | reverse complement strand
AGATTACATTAGAATCTGTGTGATCTACGGCAATGCCGGAAACCCCAATTTGGGGCAAATAGTCAGTCAAAGGTGACCAGTTGACACCTGCATCTACAGACTTCCAGATTCCTCCGGCAGGTGTTCCAACGTAGTACGTATTAGGATGATTAGGGTCTATGGTAAAAGTGTTCACTCGACCTTGTCCAGAAGACCACGATGCTGTATTGGTATGATCGCAAGGACCTAAAGACTCCCAATTACTAAGATCAGTCATTTTAGCCTGAGTGTTTTTCATTTGATTTTTTTCTTTCCATGACTCCCACAAATTCTCTCTTGGCTAGATTTTACCCTCATTGTCAAGAAAAAATCCCCAATGATACCTCCATCGTTCAAAAGGTTTTAATCCACTTCCTTTTTTATTTTGGTCTATCGTTTTAAAATAATTCTTTGCAGCAGCTGATACATCCTCTAAGCTAGGGGTATTGTTATTCTTGCTCATAGATTCGGTCGCCCAAGGAGCGTAGGGTTGACCCTTTTGTGCAAATAGAACAAGACTGATTAAGAAAGCAATGATGGTAAATGCTTGTTTCATATTGGTGTAGTTTGTTTTTTTGAATATTATTAGCTTCTGCATGCCTTTGCGTCATCTAATTTTATATGGATAAGAAAAACTTACCCGTTAACATTTTACAATGACAAGAGAATACTGATTACTTTTTCAATGCAGCTCTTATACTTTTCAAAGATAGTGAATCATGATCTTTTTTGAGCTCAATAAGCGTTTGAATGAGATCATTAGGAACAGTCACAGACAGGACATAATGCTTCATTTTTAAATGGCCATCATTATTTTGAATAACACCAGAACCTCTACACAAGCCCATCCGTGTATCTAGAAGCTCATCAAACCACACCAATGAACCATCGTTATTTGTGTAAATATGTCTTTCAACAGCAGAAAAACTCCAAGCTTTCCCCCCATCAAAATAAGGCTTGCTATAGGATTCAAACGCATCCCTAGACCAGTTTTCACTAGCATCTGTTCCGATAAAGACCGATACACTATCCATCTGACCAAAGTAATTTTCATAATCGGCATTAGCAGCATGAAGGTGCCAGTCAGATAAAAATATATCTGCTGATGAAATGAGGAGGTCTTTTTCACCCACAGACAGGTCTGATTTTCGAGCCTTACAGCTAAAGAGCAATCCCACTAAAATGAAAGAGATGATCTTGTATCTGAAATTAATGATTTTTACTTTCGACATTTTTATTTGTTCTTTTATATTTTGGATTCCTCTTCCTCTTGTTCTTATCTAAAATAATTCTCATTTTTTGCTCTTTCTCTCCCGCCTTTATACTCTTTCTCTTCACTTTTTTAAACTCAGGGACATCCTCTTTAATCAGAAGAGAAGGTTTTTTTTCTTCTTTAGAAAAAGAAATGACATCTAGTTGCACCTCTAGATCAGCTTGCTGTACTAATGTATTTATTTTAGAATTTAATGAGGAAAAGGCCTCCATGATTTTCAGCACCTGATCACTGATCTCAAAAGACTTTATTGAGGAAATCGACGACATATCAAATAACCTAAGTGTTTCGTTGTGTAGGAGATTTACACGAGCAGCAAAAGAGTGAGAATCCAGAAAATTAGGCGTTACACTATCTTTTAGAGCTTTGACCAAATTATTTAACTCTCTTGAATTGTTCAATGCTTCATTGGGAGTGATAGAACTATATTGATTTAAGAAATCTCTTACAACAATATACTCTTGCCATTGATCAACTTTTTTGGCAGCGCCCCCTGTTAGAGGATCAATAACCATATGATTTTGCTCTTTACTGAAATCTGATTTTTTGATCGTATCAGCCTCGCCCGCTTTGTCATCTTCACAGGAAACAAACAGGACAATAAAAAACAGAAGACTAAAAAATTTCATTCAAAAGTTAAAAATTCAAAAATACGTAAATCAATGAGATATGAATGTTAATGATTTGCCAGAGTCTAAAAGTAAAATTTTTACAAATACTATAAATTTATCTTTTTTAACGATTGCCTTTTTATGAAAAGCGAAATTAATTACCTTTGAAATTATGAATACTGTAATTCTCAAATGAATCAAACCATACTTATATTAGGAGCTGGCGGACAAATCGGTAATGAATTGACATTAAAATTGAGATCAATCTACGGAAGTAAAAATGTCATTGCCTCTGATATCAAAAGTTGTGAACGCCTTTTCAATTCAGAAGGACCGTTTGAGATCATAGATGCTACTAGTAGAGATGCCGTTTTAAAAGTCATCCAAAAATATCAAGTAACACAAGTATATCTTCTTGCGGCCATGCTATCTGCCACTGGTGAAAAATTCCCGCAAAAGGCGTGGTATTTAAATATGACTTCTCTTTTGGTCGTATTAGACTTAGCAAAAGAAAAGTATATCAAGCAAGTCTTTTGGCCAAGTTCCATCGCTGCTTTTGGTCCCACTACACCTAAGCACAACACACCACAAAAAACAATGATGGAACCATCTACTGTATATGGAATGAGCAAACGATCGGGAGAGTTTTGGTGTCAATACTATCACGAAAAGTATGGCGTAGATGTGAGAAGCCTGCGCTACCCTGGTGTGATTAGCTGGAAGACAAAACCAGGAGGAGGAACCACAGATTACGCTGTTGATATTTTCTTTCATGCCATCAAAACCCAATCCTATGAGTGCTTTTTAAAGCCTAGCACACGGCTACCGATGATGTATATGAATGATGCTGTAGATGCAACTATTAAAATCATGCAGGCAAATGTCAAAGACATACAAATAAGAACCTCGTACAATATTTCGGCGATGGACTTCACCCCAGAGGAATTAGCAAAGGAGATTCGGAAACACATCCCAAAGTTTACCATGTCATACCACCCAGATTTTAGACAAGCTATCGCTGATAGCTGGCCACAGACCATCAACGACTCCTATGCAAGAAGAGATTGGAACTGGAATCAACGCTATGACCTCTCCCTAATGACCAAGGATATTATAAAGAATTTACAAGCTCAAAAGAATCTTGAATTCAACGCTTTATAAATTGATTTCATCAAGGGCTTACAGTTTAAACGTTAACAAAATATGCATTGGAAAGTTCTGAATAGCGCCAAAATTTCAACCCTTTCCAACGAATAAATATGTAGATGTTCCCTATTGACGTCAAAAATCACTAGCATCAATCTAAATATGTGAAATCACTACAAAGATTGGCTCTACAAAGGTCAGCACTCTAACCAAAGGAAATGATGAAATACTCAATAATTCGTATCATTTAAACAAATGAAAAAAGCATTGAAAAAAGCCTACCAAGAAGGCATCTCTTACGACGCATATAAGACACTCGTTAACAATCTATTAGCAATTGGGAAATCTACAGGCCAAACACAATCAGATGCTTTATTGAACTACAGTACGCTGAATCACAAAAGAATGAAGCGCCTTGATAAAACCATTCAACTATCTGAAAAAACCAATTCTTACACAAAAGCCCTAAAAAAGTCAGTTACTTGGTTGGTTTTAACAGAAGGATGGTATGGAGATGCTGCACAGGTACTGCCTGTTATCAATAAAATCGCTAGTCTATCTGACTTTATTGATTTGAAAATTATTTTAAGAGATGAACACGAGGAACTTATGAATAAATTTCTGACCAATGGAAGTAAATCAATCCCCAAGCTAATCGCCATTGATGAAAACAAAAAGGTGATTTATTCTTGGGGACCAAGACCCTCAATTGCCACCAAAATGGCAGAAGATTATAAAAAAGAACACGGGAATTTGGATGCGGTGTTTAAAAAGGAACTGCAGCTTTGGTATAACAGGGGTAAAGGAACCAATATACAAGAAGATATCATAAAATTGTTACAAGATGAATCGTCCTTAATTTTTGATTAGGAGGTTTTTCTTTCAGTATCTTTACCCTATGTTAGTTTCCTATGAATCATTGTCAGGGTCAGCAAAAGTCTGGATTTATCCTGCAAGTAGAAAGTTTTACAAGCACGAAGTAAGTGCTGTAGAAGAGAAGATCATAGGCTTTACCTCTCAATGGAAAAACAATGACCAAGAATTAAAAGTATCCTATCAATTTTTGTACGATCGCTTTATTATTATTCTTGCCGAGGACCCTGAGGGGAAAATTACCAACAGTGATTTAAATCAAGTTGTTAAATTCATTCAACACCTACAATCAGAATATCATTTAGAGCTTCTAGATCGAATGAATGTACATTTTAAGCAAGGAGTCTATGTTCAGCATAAAGAGCTCAAAGAGTTTAAAAAATTACTTAAAAATAAGTCGGTTTCCTCTAAAACTATTGTCTTTGATCATCTAATTCAAACAAAAGATGAACTTGAAAACTTTTGGGAAATCCCCATCACAGAGAGCTGGTATCACAGATTGCTATAAAGAATTTTTTGTTACGTTTTTAGAAAACTACCGTCCAGTAACAAAAAACAAATGGCAGGAGAGGGATTTTCAAAACATGCTAGCATCAGTTTACGTGAAAACAGAAGTTTAATGCGTAAAAAAAGGATGTTTAAAAAAGAGCGAGTGTTTCTCAATCAAAAAAGTCACGACATAAAAACACATGTCAATCAAATTTCTACAAAAAAAGCTTCAAAATATCAGCTATCTAAAATCAGAGAAAAAATCGTTGACGAACAAAGAAAAGAGACCATGATACTATTTGTCATTGGGCTTCTCTGTTTTCTTTTCACTTGGCTAATTGTCAGTAATGCTCTTGAATTTCAAGAAGAAAGAGTAAATACTGGTAAGACAGCAGGAAAAGCCCAAATTTCAGAAGAAAAGCAAAGGAAATGTCTGTATTATATTTCCAGTGGAGATGAATGGTTTGGCAGTAAAAAATACTACAATGCAGCATTCCAATATCGGTTAGCATTAAAAATTTTCCCCTCAGACACCGTTGCGCTAAAACGATTGGTTATGGCTTATGATTTAAATTGTAGCATCAATCTACGAAATTGTGGAAAGAGTAAAGAAGTACTTGCTTCATTTCAATCCCTTTAGAAGAATCGGAACCCAAATCCTAGAGAAACACTGTGTAAATTTCCAGAATCTCTAAATCCTTTGATTTTTTTTCTGTGGTAGGTGAACAGAATAGTTGGCTTCCACCTGTGCTGCCGTTTCAATTCCCAACCAAATCCGAGATTGTAATAATCTCCATCGGCAAATCGGGAAGACGGACGCCACATTTTACCTCTACCATACTGTATAAAAAATGAGTCTTCAATATCACTCCAAAGATTGTATCTAAGCTTCGCATAAGTAGGAAAAGCATGAATCGCATGAATCGGGTGATAATCATAACCAGCATGTATACTGGCAGAGAAGCGATCACCAAACATATATCCTATCCCGAGTCGTAAGAATGCTGCCGAAGCTTCTAAGAAGGTTTCATCATCATCAGGGTCAAAAGTAAAATCTTCGTTCACATTGAAAGTGAATCTTGTGGAAATTTCAAAAAAAGAATGTGTTTTTTTCTCTTGACTTAAAGAATTTTGTGTGACAAAAAGAAACATAAAAGAAAGTAAAAGATGCTTCATAGGCTAAGTTTGGCTCTAAAAGCCAAAAACTATGCCACACCCAAATTTTCAATGAATTGCTCAATTGACTGTGCTTTCTCAACTTCAAAATCACCTATTTTAGTTCTGCAAAGTGCAGACAAATATGCCCCAGATTGTAATGATTTCCCGACATCATAAGCTAAAGACCGTATGTAAGTACCCTTGCTGCAAACCACTCGGAATGTTACATGAGGAAGAGAGACCTCTGTGATTTCAAACTCATAAATGGTAATTTTTCGCGAAGAAATTTCTGCAGTCTTTCCCTTTCTAGCGATTTCATAGAGCCGCTTCCCATCTTTTTTGATCGCAGAGAAAAGTGGCGGCTTCTGATCTATTTCACCAATGAATTGCTGAATAGATTGTTCTAGCAGTTCTCTTGTAATATGATCTGTAGGAAAGATCTCATCAACCTCCGTCTCCAGATCGTAGCTTGGCGTGGTGGCTCCTAGAGTAAATGTTCCTGTATATTCTTTAACCAGACCTTGATACCTAGAGATATCTTTAGTTTGTTTGCCTGTGCAAAGAATCAGTAAACCAGTTGCCAGAGGATCTAAAGTTCCCGCATGACCTACCTTAATTTTTTTCAAACCAAATTTTTTTTTGATGTGCCAACGAACTTTGTTGACTGCCTGAAAAGAGGTCCACCCCAAAGGTTTATCGATAAGCAACACCTTTCCATCTAAATAATCCTGAGCGGTCATACAGTCAAAGCATAGATTACCGCAATCAAACCTATAGAAGCACAGTAAATAGCAAAAGAAGTAAGTTTGCTTCTTTTTACAAGAGCAATCATCCACTTACAAGCAAGGAGTCCCGAAATAAAAGCAGCAAAAAATCCGACAATTAAAGGAAGTAATTCTGATGAAGAAAACAGAAACGTATCATCCGTAACATCTTTAAGCATCTTTCCAACAATTAACGGGACAACCATTAAAAAGGAAAATCGGGCTGCTTTAGTCCTGTCGATTCCCAACAATACTGAAGTAGAAATAGTTGCTCCAGATCTGGAAATACCTGGTAAAATGGCAATTGCCTGAGAAACGCCAATAAGTGCAGCATGTACAAAAGAAACGTTTTTTTTAGTGTCTTTGGCCTTATCTGCCAACAATAAGAGCAGTGCTGTAACAAATAACATCATCCCCACCAACAAGGTTTGATCATCAAATAAGGCACTCAATTCTTTCTCGAAATAATATCCAACAAAAGCAGCTGGAATCATAGAGATAACAATACTCAAAGAAAATTTCGTTTCGTAATTCCATCGAAACTGAAACAACCCTTTGAAAATTTCTAGAACCTCTTTTCTGAATATGACCAAGGTACTTAATGCCGTGGCAAAATGCAAAACAACAGTAAAAGTCATGCTTCCCTCAGGAATAGAATGAGCTCCTAAAATTTTCTTTACCAGTTCCAAATGACCACTAGACGAAACAGGAAGAAATTCGGTAAGCCCCTGAATAATTCCTAAAACAATAGCCTCCAAGAAGCTCATTTCCTCTTCTTAGGGTTTAACATAATCGCATAAATCTGAATCCCCAGACCAATGATAATCAAAGTAGGAGCTAGACGAATTCGTTGAAAACTATTAATATCTTCATTCCATACATTTGGGTCATCACTTCCGCCACCAGCCATCAAAATAAATCCAATCGCAATACATGCAATTCCAATAAACATCACAATATAATTTCTTTTTTCAAAAAGAAATTGGGGCTTTGGAGTTTTATCATTCTTACTCATAAGTTAATCGTATAATTCGTCTGTTTGTAAATTTAAAAAACGCTGAGTTGCCAAAAAAGTACTCAGCCATGTGATCAAAAAAGCCGTCAGCAGTACTCCACAACCAATACACGTTAAGGTCACATAATCTGTCAAAAATTCTAATGTAGTCATTTTTTGGTCTATAAAATAAGTCACTACGGCCAATCCAGATAATGCCAACGCAGCACCTATCATTCCCAACCGAATACTGTTCCAAATAAAAGGCCGACGAATAAAACGCTTTGTAGCACCTACCATCTGCATGGTTTTAATATTGAAGCGCTTCGCGTAAATAGACAGCCGAATAGCGCTATTGATAAGAAGAATTGCTATCAACCCAAAAAATATACACGATACCAATAGCCAAAAACTAATTTTCTGAATATTAGTAGTCAGCGAATTCACTAAAAAACGATCATAAGAAACCTCAAAAACAAAGGCATTCTTCTCAAATCTACTAGCAATCTCATTAACAGTTGCAGAAGTCACATAATCTCCCTTTAAGTACAAATCAATACTATTTTTCAAGGGATTCGTTCCTATATAGCTCACAAAATCCTCCCCAAGGTCTTTGCTAAAATCCTTGGCAGCCTGTTCTTTAGATGTAAAGATCACATCTCTGGTAAATTTCTCTTTCATCAGAGAAGTTTTCAGCGCCTCTATTTGTGTCTTTTCAACAGTATCTTTTAAGAAAAAAGTCAATGCAATCTCCTCTTTTAAGTGATTGGCAACAACACGCGATTTGAGTAATACCAATCCCAAGATCCCCACCATAAATAAGACCAAAGAAATACTTAAAATCACAGAAAAATAAGAAGTCCGGAGGCGTCTTTTTTGGTAGGAATCAAATTTTGATGACATATAAATTACATAACATTCTGCTCGCAAGATACAAAAATTCATCCCCTATCATCTAGTTAAAATATTCAGAAAATTAACAGATTTGTATCCCATTACACTAAACTCATATAATTTTTTGGGCGTTCCCCTTCAGGTCGCGCTATCCGCTATATCTTTTTTGCCTTTACAGGACAAAAAAGGATGCCGCTGCTATCCCTAACGCAGCACCAAAGAACCACCTTTGCTAAAATGTAAAAAAGATCAATGAATATCCTGACAGAGTTCTACAAGAACACCATTCGTAGATTTAGGATGTAAAAAAGCAACGAGCTTATTGTCTGCCCCTTTTTTTGGAGTTTCATTCAAAACGATAAATCCTTCCGACTTTAAACGAGTAATTTCACTAAAAATATCATCTACAGCAAAAGCAATGTGGTGAATCCCCTCCCCTTTTTTTTCAATGAACTTGGCAATGGGACTGTCTGGATGTGTTGCTTCTAATAATTCAATTTTGTTAGGTCCAGAGCGAAAGAACGAGGTCTTCACCCCTTCGCTAGCAACCTCTTCAATTTTATAATGAGGGTTGCCAAGTAGTTTTTCAAATAGCTGATTAGAACTTTCCAAATCCTTTACAGCGATACCAATATGCTCAATTTTTTCCATGGATGAAAGATACGATTTATCCCAAAAAACACATGTCTGTAAAATCAACGTAAAAAACAGGAAAAACCCCCATCAAAAAACAGGGTTTTAACCAAATGCTACTCGTTTGAGAACTCATGTCTTTTCTTAGCCAAACAAAATGTGTACTTTCGATAAAATAACTTTAAACGAAATATGATGAAATCAACAATCAAACACCTTAGTATATCCTTAATCCCTTGTTTTTTTCTACTGATAGGGTGTCAGGATAGAAGCAATAAAGATAGGGACAAATTTTGTACTGAATATTCAGGGAGACCCGACGTAGCCATTACATACCCAGAGATGGTTGCCATGTTAAAACAATATGATAAAACAAAAAAAGGCGTATTAGCAACAGCAAACAATGGTGAAAACGATACCCGTGTCAACTTCTTCAAGCTAGAAGATCTAAAGGCATATTTGGCATTCCACCAGGATGCAAGGGTGCAGTTCTACCCGAGAAACGCGTGACGGCTAAATCAAATGCGCCCCAGAATAAATGTACT
>JABSPP010000409.1 GCA_013214275.1 Flavobacteriaceae bacterium | reverse complement strand
CTCGTCGTCAGATACTTGGTGTCTTTTAGAGCCGTTCAGAAAATTCACGATACCCAATTGGTTTTCTCGGTCATAACTCAAATATTGCATATTTTTAAAGTTTCCAACCTTCCTAAATTTGTGCAGGTTCTGCAGGTTCTTGTACATCAAAACTAGTTCTGAGTTGTCTGGCATACGCCATATATCTTGTTCAGCAGTATTTGGGTTGTTCCTAAGGGAATCTGAGTTCTCTCTAAGATTCTCGTATCCGTCATACTTTTGATCTTCCATAGCACATACCAATCCCCAAGATTCTTTGGGATGGACATAAAAGACAATACCTCCAAAATTCTTATCACCAATTTTTGGATTGACTGTAGATACAGCTTCTTTTATTGCTTCATTGACCTTACTTTTTGCTACTTCTTTCAATGTGTTGGTAACTCCTGATTTTCCAATGACTCCTTTAATTGCCTTCCAACCTGAACTAAAAACTTTACCTATTGCTCCTTTACTTACAAAAGCTTCTGAAATGGCTTCATCGGCGCCGCTGTTTTTGCTGTGGAGTTCTCGTTCAATATCAAATATTTTGCCACGTAAGTTCTTGTAATTTTTCATTAAATTTCTTTTCTAAATTGTGTATTCTAAAGCTTTTGGATGTGATATCTCAACGATATTCAACAGTTTAGGTAAACGATTAGATAAAAAGACAAACGGAATTATATCTGCTTTTTGGATGCTTTGAATTCATATCATACGAATCCTAAATCGTCGTTAGAGACATCTGTTGTCATTTCCCGAAAATCAGGATAACTAAAGTGCTTTTGTAAAATATTGTTTTGAAAATTGAAAGAAGCCAATTGTCAGTTCGGCAGGGCTCCGCCGCTATCTAGTATGATCTAGACATCTTAAAGATGTTGTTTTTTGGTTGTAATAATTTGTAAAATCGGATGAAAAGATTCACACTTTTATTACTACAGATCAAAAATGGTAAAAGATTTAATATTTGTCAATACCCAAAAATGGTGAAATTTTAATTTCCCCAAAAATAGGTATTAAAGTCCGTCACAACCTTATTGAAAAAGGGTTTTAGAATACTGCAATAAAAAACAGCAGAACAAGACTTGCAGTATGCCATCTGTAGAAAAAATCTAAAAGTGCGTTCAAAAGCCATAAAATCACACAGAAGGAGTCGTGAATTTCTTAGACTTGACGATGGCAGTACAACAGAAGTCGGAGGGACAAAAAATCACCTGCCTTAAAAATTTGTCATATATCCATAAAAACAACAAGTCATCTAGACTGGCGTTTTATACTTTTTATATATTTTCGTAAAAATCTTAAGGATCTACCCTACCTACTGTACCAATACTTCCTGTACTTTATCAGCAGCTTCTTGGAATTCAGTAGCAGAAATGATTTCCATTCCACTATTGTCAATCAATGCTTTAGCTTCTTTCGCATTCGTTCCTTGCAAACGACAGATGATAGGGACTTGAATCTTATCTCCCATGTTTTTGTAAGCATCTACAACTCCCTGTGCTACTCTGTCACAGCGTACAATCCCTCCAAAGATATTCACTAGAATAGCTTTAACATTCGGATCTTTCAGAATAATGCCAAAAGCGGTTTCTACCCGCTGTGCATCCGCAGTCCCACCTACATCCAAAAAATTAGCAGGATCACCACCCGCTTGTTTGATTAAATCCATCGTTCCCATGGCCAGTCCAGCGCCATTTACCATACATCCAACATTCCCCTCCAAATCAACATAGTTCAGACCGGCAGCTTTTGCTTCAACTTCAATTGGATTCTCTTCTCTCAAGTCTCTCAAGGCAGCATAGTCTTTATGACGAAACAATGCATTGTCATCCAAACTCACTTTTGCATCTACAGCTAAGATCTTGTCATCAGAAGTTTTTA
>JABSPP010000408.1 GCA_013214275.1 Flavobacteriaceae bacterium | reverse complement strand
AACAAATCAAAGAACTGTTCTGAAAACATGGTTTTTATTCGCTAATTTAGCATTTCCACAACATTCGTGGTAGAACCGATTTTCATAAACAAACTCACAACAAATATAAAAAATACCAGACTTCAGGTATTGTTTTAAGCGATCAATTTGTAGTAATTTGACGTTTAATATTAAAATTTATATCATGAAAAAAATCGTAACACTTTTAGTAATGCTGGTCGCATTTTCTTTGAACGCTCAAACCTACTTTACAACGACTTCGTCATCTTCTGGATCTAATGCAGATATCACTCATCTAGGGACTTTAATGATCGGTAAAAATAATCCAGGATACATTCCTAATCCATGGATGAGTTATAATTCACTTTTATTAGGATTGGACAATCAGGACAAAGATGTAGCGTTTCAAATGAAGAATGATTATGGTTTTCTAATGATCGGCGTGGCTTCAGTTGCTGGGTCGCATTCACCTATTTCTAAACCTGGAGATGCGATTTTATATAGAGCTGGAGGTGTTGGGAAAAACATGATTTTCAAGATTAACAACTCCGCCAACGATGGAAATCACGCTATTATTTTTGGAGATAATTTGAATACAAGAACATTATCAATATTAAATAATGGTAAGGTTGGTATTGGAACTGGAACTCCTGATACCGAGTTGGCAGTTAATGGCACTATTCATTCAAGAAAAGTATTAGTAGATCTTGAAGGATGGTCAGATTTTGTTTTTGAGTACAATTATAAATTACCGACTCTAAAAGAGGTGGAAGAGTACATTAAAGACAAGGGTCATTTACAAGGCATTCCAAGCAAAGAAGAAGCTCTAGAGAACGGTATAGAACTAGGGGAGATGTCTGCTAAACTACTACAAAAGATTGAGGAACTCACTCTATACGCTATAGAGCAACAAAAACTCATTGAAAAGCTTCAAAAAGATTTAAAAGATTTACAAGAAAAGTCTAAGTAATCATTTAAAATCTTTAAGTAATGAAAGTAACAAAATTAGTTTTGAGCCTCCTGATATTACTCACATGTTATAGTATTAGTGCTCAAAAAAATCATTTAGGAAATTTTTTCCAGATAGTGAAACATAGAAATGAAGAATTTAACCAGCGATTTGTTCAAAAAAAATCTTTGAATGAAGAGCAGCTTAAAAAGCTAGAGAAAGATTACAAGAAATACCTAAGATGGGTCGCCTTTTGGGAAAAGAGAATTGATTCTGATGGTGACATGTCAACTTACAGCCAAAATACGCTTAATAGAGCGAATATATCTGCTGTAAAAGCAGAATTTCAGCAAAAAAATATGAATGTTAGCTGGTCTCAAGTAGGACCAGCAACATTTCCAACTGGTCATGACTCCTATCCTGGGTACACGTGGCCTACAGGAATCAAAGGGATAGGAAGAGTGGATGCTATTGCAGTAAATCCCAATAACTCTAACCACGTATTTATTGGAACCAGAGCGGGAGGAATCTGGGAAACCTTAAATATTAATGCAGCCAATGTAGTGTGGAATTCTTTGACTGATGATATACCCTCGCTTACAGTAAATGACCTGAAAATTGTAAACAATACTCTTTATGCTTCAACTTCCAGTGTCGGTACCGTATGTTGTGACAATTTGTATGGTCTTGGAGTGATTAGAAAGAATCTCAACAGTTCGGAGTGGATTTTTCCTAAAGAAGAGTTTGATTCGTATAGAATGGCAATTTCTTCATCAAATCCAAAAATCATCTATTCGGTCTCAAATAAAAAAGTACATCGTTCTACTGATGGAGGTATTACTTGGGAGGTGTTGACAACTCCAGTAGCAAATATTAATAATACCAAGTTACATCTCGAGTTTATTGAAGTGAATCCAATAAATAGTAATGTTGTAATTGTAGCAGGGCGTCTGAG
>JABSPP010000407.1 GCA_013214275.1 Flavobacteriaceae bacterium | reverse complement strand
ACACACGCGTGGTCAATAACAGTACCTTGTGTGTTAACGACGATTTCACATTCGAAGTTATCGTGTATCCTCTCCCTGTATTTACGGTAGAAACTCCAAAAATTATCTGCTTGAATGATCTGCCATATACACTCAATATAGAAAGTGCTCTAACGATCTATGACTATGAGTGGATTGACCCTAGCGGAAGTACGGTCGGTTTTGGACCACAGGTGGAAGTCTCAACTCCTGGTATGTACACAGTCATCGCAACAACTACAGACGGAACAGCGTGTTCTGAATCACTGGAACTAGAACTCATCCCTTCTTCTTCGGCAACCATGACAATCCAGGATGTGACCATTGCTGACGACTTACTGGATGGCCTAAACGGTATTTTTAGCGTGACCATCAATCCTGCCAATCTGGGTATTGGAGATTATGAATATGCCCTTGTAGGTGAAAATGATCTTGAGCCTTATAACTACCAAGACATCCCCATATTTGAAGAAATAGAAGGCGGATTCTATACCATTCTAGTTCGGGATAAAAATGGGTGTGGGGTTGTGAGCTTGGACATTGCTGTTGTGGAATTTCCTAGGTTCTTCACTCCTAACAACGATAACGTGAACGATACTTGGGCTATCAAAGGAGCAAACTCTACATTTTTCCCTGGTTCAGAAATCACCATTTTTAACCGATTTGGAAAAGTAGTCGCTCAAATTGATATCGATGAGCCTGGATGGGATGGAACCTACAATGGAAGAACTTTGCCATCTGATGATTACTGGTTCTCCGCAAAATTACTAGGCAGAAATGGAGAAACACTAGAAACACAGGCCCATTTTTCTTTGTTGAGAAGGTAAATGAGTTCCACATTTAAAATAGTATTGATAAAGATAAATTTAATTATGAGCAATAAATTGAAAAAATGCGTGGTCTTCGGATTAGTGTTTTTTCTAGATTTCATAATTCACGCACAGATTATCAACATAAATAATGATGTAAACCCCGAATCAGATTTAGATCTTCAACAGCTTGTAGAGCAGGTTCTAATTAGTGGGAATTGTGCTAGGGTTGGAGAATTTGAAGTCCAGACCTATGGAACTACCCGTGAAACAAAAAGTTTTGGATTTTTTCAAAGACCAGCAGGCAGTGACTTCCCCTTTGAAAACGGGATTGTCTTGTCTACAGGGAGTGCCTTTCCAGCTGGAAATACTACAGATGAAGAATTGGTTACTACAGACCATAATGGAATGAGTGATACGGACATAGAAAGCGCCTTGGGGATTACAAATACTTTTGATGCAACATTTGTAAAGTTTGAATTTACTCCTACCAGTACAGATTTCAATTTTGACTTTTTGATGGCTTCGGAAGAATACGATGGAAATACAGAATGTAATTTTGCAGATGGGTTTGCCTTTTTAATTAGAGAAAAAGGTACTACTGATTACACCAATTTAGCTGTACTACCAGACGACGATGGAGATCCCACAAATAATACTCCTGTCAATGTAACTAATATCAACAATTCTCCAGTGTGTCAAGCCAATGAAGATTTTTTTGAAGGTTATAATATTCCAGACACTAACTATGGAGGAAGAACAATATTACTTACTGCCTTCTATGATGTTATTCCTGAAATAACCTACGAAATTAAACTTGTAGTTGCTGATCAAGGAGACGGTATCTATGATTCTGCTATTTTTCTAAAAGCAGGTGACTTTAACTTTGGTCTTGACTTAGGAGATGATTTGGTTTCAGCAAATAATACTGCAGTATGTGAAGATTCGATTGAGTTGAGTGCCAATATTGAGGATTACCAATATCAATGGTCTAAAGATGGTAATGAAATTGTAGGGGCTATTGATCAAACCTACACCGCGAGTTCAATAGCATCCGGAGGCCTTGGTTCAGGCATC
>JABSPP010000406.1 GCA_013214275.1 Flavobacteriaceae bacterium | reverse complement strand
GCTGTAAGCCCAGCTCTTAAAAAAGAAAAATCTTTTTTGGTAACAAATACAATGGCAGAAATCCCCGTAAATAGAGAGAGCGTTACAATAGCTGCCTGATTTAAAACCTCAAAACTTTCTGTGATAGACACAGCGATGAAAATCAGTGGCACAAAAATAAATGCCTCTGCAAAGATATACAGTGCATAGCCCATATACTGAACGTTTCTGTTGGCTGCCTTAATAACGGTACTCTCCGCATAATTAGTGACAAGCATAAAGAGCCCGAGTAAGATAAGCATGCGATACCCTTGAAACATAGAAATCGCAAATTCTACGATACTTGCGCTTTGCAGCAAAAAGTATTCAAATACGATAAACGCTAAAACACCACCTGCAACATGAGTGTAGGTTTTTTTGTAAAAAGCCACTCGTTCTACATCTGTGGCTTGAGAGAGCATGAGTTTTCCGTGGTAGTTATTTTGAAAATCTTCCATAGGTTTTATTTAATGGTTAATAACACCAAAGATACATTTTTTAATATATTGAAAAAAGAGGAAAACGACTTCGCTTTAAAAAATTTTTAGCCCTCTTTTTTTTATGTGTATTAAGTTTAACCGCTAGGCAATAACCAAGGGGTTAATTCTCGGGTGTACGACAAATTTCCGTTAATGTCATTCTGAACTTGTTTCAGAATCTAGGGTGGACTGATTTTTTAGAATCTGAACTCAATTCAGATTGACAAAAATTGACCTCCTTTGGAAATTTGTCGTACACCCTTAATTCTCCAAGGCTTGCCATGAAATGATTAAAATTGTTTTCTTTGCATACTTCGCGGGATCGCCCCGTGGTGGTTGATTTTAGGAAACTTGAATACTGGTCTGAAATATCGAGGGATTACACTGCTCTTCTAAACCTTACACGTAAAAGAGTTTGTAACTGATTTTTTTGGAAGTAGCATGCTGCGTTAGGGATAGCAGCGGCATCCTTTTTTGTCCTGTACAGGCAAAAAAGATAGAGCGGATAGCCCGACCCGAAGGGAAACGCCCTAAAAAAACAAGGCATAACTGTACTGCGTTGTTTTAAGGTAGAAAGACTATACTTTTTTAATTACATTGGTTACAATGCCCCAGATGATAAAGTTGTTTTCTTCGGTAATTTTAATGATGGGGTAGTCTGGGTTTTCGGGTTGTAGCCATACCTCTCCGTTGCTTACTTTTAGTCGCTTTACGGTAAACTCACCATCTAAAAAGCAAACAGCAATTTTATTGTTTTCTGGATTAAGACTTCGGTCAATCACAAGCAGATCGTTGTCGTCTAGCCCAGCTCCAATCATAGACTGTCCGCTAACTCTTGCAAAAAATGTGGCCTCTTTGTTCACAATCAACTCCTCATCTAGAGAGATGCGTGTTTCTTTAAAATCATCGGCAGGCGAAGGGAATCCTGCAGAAATTCCAGTATCGATAAAAATAGCTCCACTGCTGTTGGAGATTTTTGGAGAAAAAAATTCTAAGGCCTGTTTCATAGGGTTCAATTTACACGTACTGTTTGGTATTTCGTCGTTTGCTTTTATGAGGGTATTGACTCTTGTTTGGTCAATCTTTTGATGAGGGTTTTATGAGTGTTAAGTGACTACAATGATGTCATTGATATTGGTGGTATATTTTGGAGATAGCCTATCCTGGCGCATTTTCCATGTTCTTTCTAGATCCTGATTGGCAATTTTTACTTTGGCCGTTTTAAACTTTTTATTAAGCTGGTCTATAGCGCTCATCAGAGGCTTGTGCTTGGGGTTTTCTTTGACAAATAAATTGAGTTGATGATTGTCTGATGGAACCAACCCTGTTGCAATAACACCTGCTTTTTTATATGAAAGACCTGCTTCAAATAGCTGTTTCATTGCTTCTACAGCAGCTTTGGTGATGGTTA
>JABSPP010000405.1 GCA_013214275.1 Flavobacteriaceae bacterium | reverse complement strand
TGCACGAAACCATGGTATAAATGAAATTCTCACTGTAATTGATTATACAAAGCCATCGACTCAAAAAAGATTTTTTGTTATTGATATGAAAAATGAAAAAGTTTTGTTTGATACCTATGTAACTCATGGGAAAAATAGTGGCTTAAAATATTCATCAAGGTTATCAAATATCGCCGGTTGAAGATCTAGATCTCTGATTTGCAATATCCTGAGAGTATGATCTAGTTCACCTTTGGAAAATTTTGTAATTGCAATAACTTTTTCAAGGTCACCTTTATACTTATCATACAGTCCAGCAATCCAACGTTGCTGCTGCAATCGTGACCAAGACTTTTGCAAAGAGCTACCAGCATGCCTTTGGTTTATGTACCACTCGCAATCTTCATAGGATGGAGCCACACAAACTCTGATTTTTTCGATATCATCTCTATTAACGCTAAATGCTTTCTTTCTAATGTAAGAGCGAATGGACTTCGGTGCTTTATCTGGGTGGCGCAATAACTTAAGTGCAAGAACTCTTCGATTACCTTCTGCAACATAATACTTTTCGTTAGAAGGCTCTTGCCATACAACAACTGGATCAGCAGGTATAAAGCCGTCAGTCGAAATTGAATCGATTAAATTGAAAAAGTTAGTTTTTTCTGAAGGGTCAGAAAGTAAGTCGGAGACAAAATCTGCAATGTGGATATGGTTTTCCTCTGGAACCAACCGAGGATTTCCATCCCACAATCTTAAGTTATCGACACTTCTTGGGGTTCTTTTTTCAAGCCATTCATATTTATTCATCGCAACTTCCATATTTGCACTTATCCTATAAGCGAAAAACACTACATCTATATCGTTCAATATAACATTAGAACAACCTTAGTCCATAAAAGACAAATAAAATGGTATATGTGTCTATGAAGGCAAATGAAATATTGAATACAAAAAAACCGACTCAAAGGTCGGTTTAATCAAGCAGATAGCTTTGCAAAAAATTCTAAGAATGGTACCAGAGGCCGGACTTGAACCGGCACGCTATTTCTAGCAACGGATTTTGAATCCGTCATGTCTACCAATTTCATCACTCTGGCGTAGATAGATATGCTATCAATGCTTGGCATTATAGCGATGCGGCGCGCCTATACAACTACTTTTTATGGTTTTTATCGTTAAGTGCCGAAAGATTGTTCAATACCGCATATTGTCTTGGCTATTTACTGAATGTTCGGTGTTATATTCACTTTTACCATCTTTGCAATGTCCAATTAAGTGCAATCACGGCAATGATAGATGATGCAATTGGCATTATCGCTTTGGCGTAAACCTTCACACTTCGAAGTGCTAACAGTAGTGGTAAAAGTATAGCAACAATGGCAAGTTGACCAATTTCAACCCCTAAGTTAAAGGCCAGCACGTTCATCACTAAACTCCCCGCTTGGGCATTTAAATCACCAAATACGCTGGCAAAGCCCATACCATGTAGCAGGCCAAACCCAAAGGTTATAAAGCCTACCCGCATGATCATAGGGTATACATTGTTTAGTGCGGTAATTGCGACGGAAATAGCTATCCCTAGTTCGACAATACGGCTATCAAGGGTTATAACGTCAAGAGCCGTAGCGGTTAAGGTGATTGAATGCGCCAGCGTAAATGTGCTTACTAAAATTACGGTATTCTTAAAAATGAGCTTTTTGCTCTGTTCTTTCACCCAGCGCTTATTTTTTCTGTAAAGGTTTACGGTCAGCAGTGTAGCGACTAAAAAGAGAATGTTATCGAGCCCTATGAAAATATGCCAGATACCTTGATACACCATTTCACCAAACTGAGAGACCCAGACGCTGTCTTGGGCTGAAACAGTAATGGCTGCGCGCTCACTGTCAAGCACATACACGAAGGATTGATCGTTTATGGTTATGGAGGTGAGCAACTTGTGGG
>JABSPP010000404.1 GCA_013214275.1 Flavobacteriaceae bacterium | reverse complement strand
AAAAAGGACGGTATTTTTTCGATAAAAGCGAGTCTCTTACTACAATCTAAATCTCCAAATTTTAATTTTTTATTGCATCAAAGTACTTATCAGGCCTACAACTGGCTGAATGACTTTAAAAATGAGAAAACCCAAGACCTGGGTTTTCAGCTTCAGTCTAAATGGTTGAATGCAACGTTAAATCTAACGAATATAGAGAACTATGCTTACTTTGGTGAAGACAATTTGCCCGCTCAAGCTACCGAAAATATTACCTATCTAAAGGTGAAGGCTTCTAAAGAATTTAAATACAAAAAGTTTGCATTAGATAATACCGTTATGTATCAAAATGTGAGTAGCGGAAGTACTGTGTTTAGAGTTCCAGACTTGGTTTCTAGAAACACCCTATACTACTCAGATTCTTGGTTCCAAGGAAAACCCGTTTATGTTCAGATTGGGGCTACACTTAAATACTTTACTAAGTACAAAGCCAATGCTTACAATCCTTTGTTGGCCGAGTTTACTATTCAGAATACTGATGAGATTGGTTATCCAACCTTAGATGTATTTTTTAATGCTCAGGTTCGCAGAACACGAATTTATTTTAGGATCGACAACCTTTCTTCTACGTTTCTCGAAAAAAACTATTTCTCTGCTCCTAGCTATCCTTACAGGGATGCAGTGGTTCGATTTGGACTGGTATGGAATTGGTTTATTTAATCTCAAGGCGATAGCCAAGGATTTAATTCCCTGAGGCCTGCCTTGAAATGATTAGAATAGTTTTCTTTAAATACTTTATGGGCTTGCCTAAGGTAGTTGATTGGCAAGGTAATGGTAGAGACCATCCTGTATTGATACTATCTTCTACTTTTAAATAGTTCGATTTTAGGGAGAACTGACAATTGGAGAAGTCATAAAAAAACCCGCTCTAAATTGAGCGGGAAAAATTGCTATGAAAAAGAAAAAGTATCATGTGTAAAACATGACGATGTAAAATTAAGAATTTAATTATGATAAATTCAAAATATTTTGAATTTTTTTTAATGTAATTTTTTTGACACTAAACAACGGCATCTCGTTTTTACCCACAAAAGATAAAAATAAAGCGAGTAAAATTCAGCAATGACCTTAACTAGTTTTGGTTTAGATAAGCATTTGTACACCAAAAAGCAACCAAAAAATAAGGATAGTCAATATGTATTGTTTTCTTAAAAGTTTCTAGAGATCGACTGTGTGCTGTCTTCTAGATTGATAACAAGTTTGTTCCCTACTGGATTGTAGTATATTGATCCTGTTTTTTTAACCCGATGATTTCCCAATCGTTGAAGTCACAACGTCATTGTATGGATCATCGCAGGTTGTTCAGTATGAAAAGTGTAAGAACGAGACAGCATCTCACACCAGTTGGAGCGCACGGAGTTGAACGCAAGTCCATCAACAACCACTTCGAAATTTGCTCAAATAAGAACATTATAATAAGCTGTTGTTTTATGAGAATATGATTACCTTTGTATGGCTGGCTGACGGAACTGAACTCATCAACCATCACTGAGAAATTCTTTAAGTAGCATTGAATATCTAAGCATAATTAAATTATTAAATATCAAATAGTTATTATAAATTTAAACGTTTGAAATTACTTTTCTTGACTTTAGGACTGCTTGCCTTAGCAGTTGCGGGCATCGCCATTAAAATTTGGGCAAAGAAAGATGGTGAATTTGCTGGTACCTGTGCCAGTCAAAACCCCATGCTTAACCAATCTGGAGAGGCTTGTGGGTTTTGTGGGAAGACTCCAGACCAGTTTGATCGCTGTACAGAAAAACCGCATCAATAGGTCTATTTGATGGAATATACTGTGTTTGCCTCTCTTTTTGTGGTGGTTACAGGAATCCAAATTGCATATCTCTGTTCTTTCTTACCCTTTATTTTTCACAGATCAACAACCAG
>JABSPP010000403.1 GCA_013214275.1 Flavobacteriaceae bacterium | reverse complement strand
CCTCGAAACAAAACAAGACAGTCAAGACGATGTCGCGCGCACAACAGCCATTGAACAGTGCATGGACGTCGCATTTGAGAATTACCCATCAGCCCTTAATTCACCCACGAATGTAATCTGGAAAGAGTTAATCAAGGTTTACCCTGATTGTCGTTTCATCCTGACAGTAAGAGATAGTGATTCATGGTTTGAGTCGATACAGCGTTCAGTTGTGTGGGCATGGAAACATCCTTTAGTGAAGTTTACAAGCAGCAGATACTTCCGTTACTTCCCCCAAAGTATATACAACCTCAAGCATATGTCTGAGAAGGCACGAAGATACCACCTACTCGATCTCGGCATGGATGACGACGCTTCCTTTAAGCGTCACTACGAATGGCAAGACGACCGTAAAACCGCTATAGCAGCCTTCGAGAAGCACAACCAATCTGTCATTGACCAAATTCCTGAGGATCAATTGCTAGTCTTAGACGTAAGCCAAGGTTGGGCACCTCTGTGCGAATTCCTACAAGTGGAAATACCCAAGGATATTCCTTTTCCCACGACCAACAACCGAAGTCAGTTCCGAGTATATATAATCAACGCAAGCAAGTGGCGAGCGGCCTCTCTTGCACTCTCAATTTCTACCATTTTTTGCTTGTCGCTCGCTGCTTTGTACGCCCTAATCTAAACTTTAATAATATTTGTAAGGAGTAATAAAAATGAATCAATATAATTTTTCCACGGATAAAATAAGAAAAATCCTATCACTTTATCAAGATGAATTTATCTACCTCAAATCATTTGAAATAAATTCAAAAGGTGAGATAACGGGAAAATTGGCTTACTTAGGTGGTCCCTGGTTAAATCCAGCTGGAGTCTCTAAAGTGCTTAACAATGCCGAAGCCATAGTAATATGTAATCAAATTTTTTATCTATTTAGCTTCAGTGAACTGATGGCTGAACAGAGTATAACTGAAGATAAATTAGCGGATAGTGTAATTGAACAGTTAATTCCAACGTTAGGATTTTTTGTAGCTAAACGACAAAGTCTTAATTTCAATGCGCCTATTTATCGAAAAGAATCAAATGAAATACCTTTTAGTCTAAAAATTATTTATAAAAGACAAACGTCTAAAGGGATAGTCTATAATACTGAGGTGACGCTTGGTGACGAACAGGAAATGGTTATTTCCAGTCATGCTTTTTATCTTGATCATGACCCACACGGATTTTATTCATCGGATAGCTAAAATGAAGATTCAAGCTTAGTGGTAGATGGCAACTACGCATAGAATTTAAGATATCACCTATTTAGTGCCTGAACAGAAACTCTACAACTCATACTTCGTATGTGTTGTAGCTTTTTTCAATTCGGAGTCTCTATATGTAAAAATGATGGATTGTCACTCGTTTTTACAGCCAATATTCAAAAATCCAGACTATTACGACTATTTTAAAGCGGTTCGATCGTGTAAAACTCAAAGATGGTTGGGCACGAAAGTCTATAATTTCTGGTTTGACAGCTCATCAATTAGACAAACCTGGGCACGGGAAGCATCCTATGCAGTATTGCTTGATAAAATAAGAACAGAAGGTGTGAATTTTAAAAAAGATGCTACACAGCTTTATAAGCGCATGGTATTTTATGTTATTGATGAAAAGATCAGTCTTACGCCTGCGGCTAACCCATCCTATGCGCTGAAATCTTGATCTGACAAATAAACATCGATAAAACAATAAATTACGGGTGTAGCAACACTTAACCGGTACATAGCCAATTGTTATAATTACTTAAGGATACACATCATGCATAAGGTGAAAAACAAGTGGATAGAGAGAAAAAGTCAACTGGCAGTGTTTTTCTGTTTATCGATTGTTTTAAATGCATTGTTCACCAATGTCAGTTATGCAAGCCAGCCTGGTGCTATATCATCTTCAGATCACCAGATAATT
>JABSPP010000402.1 GCA_013214275.1 Flavobacteriaceae bacterium | reverse complement strand
AAAAAGCACCTCAAAAAAGAACAACAAAAGAGCGAATGGAGCTTTACAAAACTGCTAGTCAAGAGCTAATGACAGCCTTACTGCCAATAATGGACGACTTTGATCGAGGCTTGGCAGAAATCAAAAAAGCCAAGGACAAACAATTGCTCAAAGGCATGAAACTTATTAGCGATAAGTTAAAAAATACACTCACACAAAAAGGACTGTCTGAGATAGACGTTAAACCTGGGGACGATTTTGATGCTGAAGTGCATGACGCCATCACACAAATACCTGCACCAAACGATCAGCTTAAAGGCAAAATTGTAGATGCTATAGAAAAAGGTTACAAGTTAGGAGATCGAATCATCAGACATCCAAAAGTGGTTGTAGGTCAGTAAAACATTTAATTACGAATTTCTAATTATCGTTTAAGTTCGTAACAATTCATTGTGAAATTAACAACATGGCAAAACAAGACTACTACGAGGTACTAGGAATTTCAAAATCCTCATCTCCCGCTGAAATTAAAAAAGCCTATCGAAAGATGGCTATCAAATATCATCCTGATAAAAACCCTGACAATAAAGACGCAGAGGAAAAGTTTAAGAAAGCGGCCGAAGCCTATGAGGTTTTAAGTGATGAGAACAAAAAGGCTCGATATGATCAGTATGGGCATGCTGCATTTGAAGGCGGTCAAGGCGGATTTGGCGGTGGTGGTATGAATATGGATGATATTTTCAGCCAATTTGGAGATATTTTTGGCGGTGCTTTTGGTGGTGGTTTCAGTGGTTTTGGTGGTGGGTCTCGACAAGCAAGAGTGAAGGGAAGTAACCTGAGAATCCGAGTAAAACTTACACTCAATGAAATTGCTAGTGGAGCTGAGAAAAAAGCAAAAGTCCGAAGAAAAGTTCAGGCCAATGGAGTCACTTACAAAACTTGTCCTACCTGTAATGGAACTGGACAACAAACCCGAATTACCAACACCATTCTAGGGAGAATGCAGACCTCAACAACCTGTAGCACATGCCAAGGAACAGGGGAGGTCATTGGGAGTAAACCTAATGGCGCTGATGCTCAAGGCTTAGTGGTAACTGAAGAAACTGTAACGATTCAAATTCCAGCTGGAGTCACAGAAGGCGTTCAGCTGAAAGTGGGGGGGAAAGGAAATGAAGCTCCAGGAAAAAATTCAATTGCTGGGGATCTGCTGGTAGTGATAGAAGAAATTCCAGATGAAAAGCTAAAACGAGAAGGTACAAATATTCATTACGATCTATACATCAGCATCTCTGAAGCCATATTAGGAGCGAGCAAAGAGATCAAAACTGTTTCAGGAAAAGTAAAAATTAAAGTTGATGCAGGAACACAGTCTGGAAAAATTCTACGGCTCAGAGGAAAAGGCCTCCCAAGTATCGAAGGCTACGGAACTGGTGATTTTCTAATTCATATCAATATCTGGACACCACAAGAACTTACCAGAGAGCAGCGTCAATTCTTTGAAAAAATGCTTGATGATGAGAATTTTAGGCCATCACCAAATACCAGTGATAAATCTTTTTTTGAGAAAGTAAAAGATATGTTTTCATAAATTATTTTTTAAAAAAGTTTTTTTTTAGAAAATAAAGTACTAAATTTGTATTGTTGTTATTTATTAACAATACTTTTTCTTTTTCATAGCAATTTTCCCACTCAATTTATTGAGTGGGTTTTTTCTTTTAAACAAAGATTGTACTTTTGTAAATCATCATAAGCAGGCCTATCTTATCGCTCCTCATGCATGTAGGAGAGGAAAGTCCGGACACCGAAGAGTAGCATAGCGGATAACATCCGTCCGGTGTAAACCGAGGACAAGTGCAACAGAAAGCAAGTACAGTTTGGCTGTAGTGAAATCAGGTAAACTCTATGCGGTGCAATGCCACGTATATTAGAGCTCGAGTGCTACTCGCACGATTCTAAGGG
>JABSPP010000401.1 GCA_013214275.1 Flavobacteriaceae bacterium | reverse complement strand
CACCTCTAAGTTGTCTTTAAAATTTGTGACATCATCAAAATCCACATACACTTTGGGTAGCTGATGTCTGAATGTAAAAAATAATATAGCAAAAAACGTTGCTAGGATCAAAGCCAATAAGAAAATAGACATTGCTATTCTTCTTAATTCCCGATAATTTTCTAATCCCTTTTGGTTTCCTACCCTAATCATAGAGGTAACACTCAATCCTATAGCTATCATAAAGGTCATAGATGACAGGTTTAATGCAATTTGATTGGCTGCTTGTGGGTTTTTCCCAAGTAATCCACTTAACCAAATGGCAGCAGTGAATACAGCTATTTCAAAAAACATTTGCATAGCGCTTGGCGTTCCCAAGCTTAGTATTTTTTTTAACATCATCTTATTTAAAACGAAAATTTTAAAATCAGAAATAAAGGTTTTAGACTTTTCATTCCTTGACAACAGGATCCAAATACACAGCAGCATCATACATCGAGAGATCAGCGTTCCATAGGCAGCTCCAACAATGCCTAATTTTGGGAATCCAAACTGACCAAAAATCAAAGCATAATTTAAAATTATATTCACCAAATTGGCCAAAAGAGTGGCATACATTGGGTACCTAGTCATAGACAATCCATCACTGAACTGCTTAAATGCCTGAAAAATGATTAAAGGAATCAGTGAAAATGCCACCAAATCCAGATAGGGCTCTGCTAGAACGACCACCTCCTCTGGTTGACCAAATACAGGACTTCCAAGGAGAGGTTTTGCAAAATACACTCCTAGAAATAAGAAACACCCAAGGAAAATGCAGAGAATCAATCCATTGTTAAAAACAGATGCTGTTTTTGATGGGTTATTAGAGCTGTCTGATTCTGCTATTAATGGAGTTATCGCTGTGGAAAATCCAATGCCAATAGACATGGCAATAAAGAGAAAACTATTGCCCAAAGAGACAGCTGCGAGTTCTGCTGTTCCTATCTGACCCACCATAATATTGTCAACAAAACCCACAAAAGTATGACCGAGCATTCCCAACATCACAGGAGCAGCTAATTTCCAATTATATCGGAATTCTTTTGTGTAAATAGCAAGGTTCATGATTGATTATTAAACTATGCGAATATATTGAGAATTTTCAAGCTAATGATGAATGAATTAACAACAAATTTCATAGATTTATGTTATATTTTATAATCGTTAAAAACCAGAAATATGGCATCAATCACTTTAGGAGGAACACCAACACACACGATAGGAGAACTTCCATCTGTAGGATCTAAGGCACCTGATTTTAATCTGAAAGCTGTAGATTTATCCACTAAATCTCTGTCAGACTTTACCAACTCTGTTCTTATTCTCAATATATTTCCTAGTGTAGATACGGGAGTATGCGCAACTTCTGTTAGAAATTTTAATAAGACTGCCGCCCAATTAGAGCATACTAAAGTGGTATGCATCTCTAGGGATCTTCCTTTTGCTCAAGCGCGTTTTTGTGGTGCTGAGGGCATAGAAGATGTCATTATGTTGTCTGATTTTACCGATGGAAAATTTGGAAAGGATTATGGGGTTGAGATCATTGATGGTGCTTTTGCTCATCTACATTCTAGAGCCATTGTAGTGATTAACGATAAAGGGATTGTTACCTACACTGAACAGGTGCCTGAAGTGGGTCAAGAACCCAATTATGATGCTGCATTAGCCGCTATTTAATTTTTTGATTCCAACAGTGATGAGAGTGTTTGTTATCTATGTTACACATTAAAACCAACTTTAGCTACTAGGATTTTAAACATATACTTTTACTCAGTTGTGATCGTTGTCTGGCCCATCTCTTCGTATAGATTATGCAGAATCAACCACCTAGGTGATAGCCACGAAGTATTCAAAGGAAACTATTTTAATCATTTCGGGACAAGCCTCGGGGAATTAACCCTTGGTTATCGTCTTGCGATTAAATTA
>JABSPP010000400.1 GCA_013214275.1 Flavobacteriaceae bacterium | reverse complement strand
CGGTCGTAAGGCCGGCCACTTATTGATATAGAACTAAGTATATTAAGTGACTTTTGGAGGGCCGTTGACTCGCGTTCTCGCTAGAGCTTCTTTAATTATTCTTCAGCTTTTCCAATTTCAGGACTAGTCTCTTCATCGTGATCATCCTGAAGTTATCTACGTAGTACTACATCCAGCCATTAGTATTTAATTATAAGGTATTTATAGTTTTATACGTGCGCCATACATTGTATTTTGTAGTATTAGGTATACCTTAATTAAAAATCTTAAAGGAATCAACTACACTCTATTATGACTGATAAAAAACGGCAATAAAGTACGACCGGTTGACAGTCGCCAGAACTCTCAAAAAACTAGAAGGCTCTAACTTGAGCGAAAGAGCCTTTGCCGAAGAGCAAGGTATTGCTAAAAGTACTTTACAAGGCTGGCGTTATAGTCGTTCCAAGATTACAGCTATTCCAGAGATAGTTGATTTTTTCGAGAGCGAAGTTGGCCATGACTTCCTGCATCGTCTGGTGTACAGTATGGTCTTTCATTTTCACGAATGCGGTTCGGCAAGTATCAGGTCGCTCTCTGCTTTTTTTGAGGATGCAGGTCTCAATTCTTTTACAGCCTCAAAGCCAAGTTACCTTAAAGGTCTTGCATGTAAAATGCAGGAAGAAATTAGCCTTTTTGGCGAAGAACAGACATCTTTGCTTACTCAAAATATGACTCCGCGCTCAATTACCGTTGCTCAAGATGAAACCTTCTTTCGCAATAAGCCCTGCCTTGTTGGCATGGAACCAATAAGTAACTACATTTTCCTCGAAAAAATGGCCAAGGATCGCAAGGCAAAAACCTGGAATACATTGATGTCTGAAGCGCTGAAAGGCATACCCGTTAAGGTCATTCAAAGTACTTCAGATGAAGGGAGTAGTTTACTGAAACATACGAAGGAAAGTTTAGGCGCAGCTCATTCGCCAGATACTTTTCATATTATCCAAGAGATTAGTCGCTCAGGGTCGGCCGCTCTAAAAATGAAGGAGAATCACTGCCGGCAAGAGTTGGCGTCTGCAATAGAAGAGAAAGTCAAAAAAGCCGAAAAAGTCAGTCTTTTACCGGAAAATACTTTCAAAAGAGAAACTCAGCAAGAATCTTTATTCAAAAAAGAAAAAGCCGAAATTCAAGCTTTACAACACCTGCACGAAGCAAAACAAAGATCACAGGAATTTACAGCTGGCAGAAAAGCCGTCAGCCGCAATTACCACCCATACGATTTACAAAATGGCATGCGTCAATCTCCACAGAAAGTAGAGAAACTGCTCACTAAAAATATGCTCAGGTGTAAAAAAGAAATTGTTAATCTTGGAGTAAAATCTCATGATAAATTAGCTAAAGCCATGCGCTTGATTCCAGCAATGAAAGCGACACTTATATTTTATTTTAGCATGTCTGCAACTTTTCTTGATGATTTAAATTTCGACTTCAGGACCAGGGCTCTCATCGAAGATGAATTGATGCCTGCTGCTTACTTGAAAATGGTTGCCGCCAAAGAAAAGAATAAAAAAGAAGCTGCACGTTTAATGGCTTTAGCCAAAGAAAAGCTTATAGACTTTACTCGGCACATCGGGCCATATTCTTGCTATTCTTCTAAAGAGCATAACAAGATGTGGGAGGCCGCTTATCAGGCAGTTCAGATATTTCAACGCTCAAGCTCTTGTGTGGAAGGACGAAATGCACAACTCACAATGAAATACCATAACTTGCACCGCTTAACTGAAAGCAAACTTAAATCATTAACTGTCATTCATAATTTCCACATAAAAAGAAGTGACGGAACAACGCCTGCGCGAAGATTTTTTGGGCAAGACCACGGGAATTTATTTGAAGCCATTCTTAAGAGAATGCCGGCGCTTTCACGGCCAAGAAAACATCAAGCAAAAGTAGCTTGATGACCGGGCTTATGACCA
>JABSPP010000040.1 GCA_013214275.1 Flavobacteriaceae bacterium | reverse complement strand
GTCGCTGGTTTGTTGCTTTGAGTTGTTTGCGTACAGCATTCTTTTTTCTCGTTAATGCCCTCTTTTCTTTACGGCCTTTATTGATCACAGCTACAGAAATAGCACTTTTAGAAAGCAACATCCTCAGAATTTTTGACCGCAATACCTGATGAAAATCTGCAATATGTGTAATTCCCAACGATTTTAATTCGGTGGAAAGGCGATACAAGCCGCGCAAGCCTTTGTGTTTTCCTTTTACATCGGCCGCATAAAAAGCAACGTTTGGAAGATCCTTAAAAAGGGGGTAAAAAAAAGCCTTTGAAAGCACAGTGATTCTGCACGTGGGATGCTGATTGATAAAAGCGCTGATCACAGGAACCGTCATGGCAACATCCCCCATAGCAGAGAGGCGTATAATGAGGATATGTTGATTTTTTGGCATAGAGGATCAAATGGATCGTAAAAATAACCTTTTCAACAGAAATAAAGAGCTCACTAAAAATGTATCTTTGTTGGGTATTAAAATTTTATCCATGATTCAATCCATGACGGGCTACGGGAAGTCTGTATTGCAGTTACCCACAAAAAAAGTCACTGTAGAGGTCAAATCTCTCAATAGTAAAAACCTAGACCTTCACGTACGAGTGCCCTCATGTTACCGAGAAAAAGAACTATCCGTTAGAAAGCTATTGGCGCATCACCTTATAAGAGGAAAGGTAGACTTTCTAATCTTTGTGGAGATGACTGCCGATGAAGCCTCAACAACAGTAAACAAAGGAGTAGTAACAGGGTATATTCAACAATTAAAAACCCTTGTTCATACAGCATCATCAGACGATATTGAGTTGTTGAGAATGGCGGTTAAAATGCCCGATGCACTAAAAATAGAACGCGAAGAATTAGACGAAGACGAATGGGAAGAAATTCACAAACACATACAACTAGCAATTAAAGAAATACTTCAACACCGAACAGACGAAGCAGCCTCCCTAGAAGAAGACTTTAAAAAGAGAATCACGAACATTCGCTTATCCCTAGAAGAGGTAAAATTGTTAGATCCAGATCGAATACTACACGTAAAAGAACGATTGCTAAAAGCCATCAACGAACTAAAAGTAACAACAGATGAAAATCGGTTTGAGCAAGAATTGATCTATTACCTAGAAAAGTTAGACATCAACGAAGAGAAAGTAAGACTGGCCAACCATCTAGATTACTTTCTATCTCAACTAAACACACCAGAATCCAATGGCAAGAAGCTAGGATTTATCGTTCAAGAAATAGGAAGAGAGATAAATACCATTGGTTCCAAAGCCAATTTTGCACCCATGCAAAAAGCGGTAATTCAAATGAAAAATGAGTTAGAAAAGATCAAAGAACAACTATTAAACGTACTATAGTACAAAGACGTATTCTATGTCAGAATTCAAAGGAAAACTATTCACATTCTCGGCACCATCCGGCGCTGGTAAAACTACGATTGTTCGCCATCTCCTACGACAAGAAAAACTAAATCTAGGCTTTTCTATTTCTGCCACATCCAGAGCCCCAAGAGGAGAAGAAGTGGATGGAGTTGATTACTACTTCATGACAAAAGAAGACTTTATAAATAAGGTAAAAAAAGATGCCTTTGTAGAGTGGGAAGAAGTATATCACAACAATTTCTACGGAACTCTAAAAACCGAGGTAGAACGTATCTGGAGCCAAAAAAAACACGTGATCTTTGACATCGATGTCGTTGGTGGATTGCGGATAAAGAAAAAGTTCCCCCAAAGGACACTCGCCGTATTTATAAAACCACCCGATATTAACGAACTAATTCGCAGGTTAAAAAAGAGGGCAACAGAGAGCGAAGAGAAAGTGAAGATGCGAGTCGCCAAAGCATCAGTAGAAATGGCTTTAGCGCCTCAATTCGATACCATCATACTCAATGATGACCTTCAAAAGGCACTCAAAGAAACAGAACAGGTAGTAGAAAATTTTATAAAGAAGTAGCACCAAATGAAGATAGGATTGTACTTTGGGACTTTCAATCCGGTGCATGTCGGGCATCTAATAATTGCCAACCACATGGTAGAATTCTCAGATATAGACGAAGTGTGGTTTGTAGTAACCCCGCAAAGTCCACACAAAAAAAAGCAATCGTTATTAGACAATCACCATCGGTATCAACTGGTCTATTTAGCAGTAGAGGACTACCCAAAACTACGACCCTCCGATATCGAATTTAAATTACCACAGCCCAATTACACAGTTCATACCTTGGCATATATCGCCGAAAAATACCCCCAAAAAGAATTTTGCTTAATCATGGGCGAGGATAACCTAAAGACCTTTCACAAGTGGAAAAACTTCGAAACCATCCTAGAGCATCATCACCTGTACGTATATCCGAGGATGGGAGGAGAAAAAGTAAACAACCAGTTCAGAGACCACGCCAAAATACACCGAGTGGCTGCTCCCGTTATCCAAATATCCGCAACACATATCCGAAATAGCATCAAGCACCATAAAAATGTACAAGCCTTGCTGCCCAAAGAAGTCTGGAAATACATCGATGAGATGCATTTTTACAAATCCCCATAAATTATTTTTTAGGGCGTTCCCCTTTGGGTCGCGCTGTCCGCTATATCTTTTTTGTCCATACCACTTTATAAAGATGAATATGATCTCAAAAAAAGATGTAGAACACCATCTCTAGAAATACATTAACACAGCAAAAAAGGATGCCGCTGCCATCGCTAACGCAACATCAGAAATAAGATGATCAATCCTACAAAAAAACACCCTCCAACACAAAGATTTGATCATTCCATTACAATAGCCCATTCGTTGTATATTTGCAAAACAATAGCGCGACACATTGGCAGAAAGTAAACAAAAGAAACGCAAATTAAAACACAAGCTCACCGATAAATACCGGTTGGTTCTGTTGAACGAAAAAACCTTTGAAGAGCGGTTTTCATTCAAATTATCCCGATTAAATGTATTCCTTTTAGGAGGAATATTCTCGGGAATTCTCATTGCGGGCACCATTCTTTTGATTGCCTTTACCCCCATAAAAGAGTATATCCCCGGGTATTCCTCTTCCAAATTAAAAAGAGAAGTCAATCAGTTAACCTACGAGTCAGATTCACTCCAAGGCAGGCTAGAAGTCTTAGAAAATTATGCCAACGCAATTCGTCCTGTTTTAACAGGAGAAATTTCTGATAGTCTTACCGTAGATTCCATTCAAGCCTTAGGAACAAGAACAAAAATTGACGAACGTACGCTAGATGCCTCCCAACAAGACTCCCTATTTAGACAAAAAGTAGAAAGCAAAGATCGTTTTCCATTATTAGACGAAGCACTCCAAAACAAGGCAAAAGTGGTATTTTTTGCGCCTATTACTGGAACCGTATCACAGACATTCAATTCAGACAACAACCACTTTGCCATAGACATAGTAGCCAAGGTAGGAACACCCGTAAAAGCCGTGGCAGACGGAACGGTTATCTTCTCAGAATGGACTGCAGAAACAGGATATGTGATTGTCATCAAGCACGCCAATAATTTTATATCCGTTTATAAGCACAACGGAACCCTTCTAAGAAATCAGGGCGATTTAGTTCAATCAGGAGAAGCCATTGCCAGTGTTGGTTCCACAGGAGAGCTCACCACAGGACCACATCTCCATTTTGAGCTGTGGAGCGACGGATACGCAGTAAACCCTAAAAACTACATAGACTTTAAGTAAATGAGTATAAAATCGATCCTAGCGATCCCGTTTGCCAAACAGGTCAAAAAAAGGGTTTATAAATGGGCATATCAACCCCACAAAACCCAAGAAAACGTATTTCAACAATTAATAGCAAAAGCAAAAAATACTGCCTTTGGACTAGACCATGACTTTAATCGAGTAAAGACCTATCAAGATTTTAAAGATCGCGTTCCCGTGAGCGATTACGAGGGTTTACGAGCATACATAGATCGCATCCTCGCTGGAGAAAAAGATGTCTTATGGAAAGGAAAACCCCTCTATTTTGCAAAAACCTCAGGCACCACATCTGGCGCTAAATACATTCCCATTACCAGTGCTTCCATGCCAACACACATCAAGGCAGCAAGAAATGCCTTGCTATTTTACATCGCAGAAACAAGAGACACCCGTTTTGTAGATGGCAAGATGATCTTTTTACAAGGAAGTCCAGTTCTAAAAGAGAAAAACGGAATCAAGCTAGGGCGTTTGAGCGGGATAGTGGCTCATTATGTGCCTTCATATTTACTAAAAAACCGATTACCAAGTTGGGAGACAAACTGCATCGAAGACTGGGATACAAAAGTGGATGCCATCGTTGCAGAAACACTCGTAGAAGACGTCACAGTCATCAGTGGAATTCCCTCTTGGGTTCAGATGTACTTCGAAAAACTCATCAAGAAGACAGGAAAAACGATTGCCGACATTTTTCCAAATTTTCACTTTTTTATATACGGAGGAGTTAATTTTGAACCCTACAAAAATAAGTTTGAAACGCTGATAGGAAAAAAAATGGACTACATAGAACTCTATCCAGCCTCAGAGGGATTCATTGCCTTTCAAGACACACAAACCGAGAAAGGGATGCTATTGCAACTCAACAGCGGTATTTTTTACGAGTTCATTCCAGCAGAAGAATTTTTTAATGAGCACCCAACCCGAATTTCCTTAAAAGAAGTTCAACTAGGCGTTAATTACGTGCTTATTTTAAATACCAATGCTGGCCTTTGGGGATACAATATCGGCGATACGATAGAATTTACCTGCCTGCTCCCCTATCGAGTAAAAGTCACGGGACGTATCAAGCATTATATCTCTGCCTTTGGAGAGCACGTTATTGGAAAGGAAGTAGAAAAAGCCTTAAACGATGCTATACGAGAGACAGAAACTACGGTAAGCGAATTTACAGTAGCTCCTCAGGTAAATCCAGAAAATGGTCTTCCATATCACGAGTGGTTTATCGAATTTGAAAACGAACCTGAGAACACAGAGGAATTAGCATTAAAAATTGACACCTCTATGCAAGAGCAAAATATCTATTACTCGGATCTTATTGAAGGGAAAATCCTGCGTCCGCTCATCATCCGAAAAGTAAGAAAAGGAGGCTTTTACGAGTACATGAAATCCATTGGAAAATTTGGAGGGCAAAATAAGATTCCTCAGTTGTCAGACAATCGTAAGATCGCAGATGTTTTGAGTTCTTATATAAAAGAGTCATAGCACACCTTAAACGTTAATTTGAAAGAAGGAGTAAAAGAACAATCGTAAGGTTGTGTTTTTCATCACCTATCAGAATTCATCAGAAATTCTACCAAAATGAATGTTCAAGAGCGATGGAATGGCTGGTTTTTCGAAAGAAAAAGCGAGTGCTGTAAATGGTCAGTTAACCAACAGGAGTTTCCTTAACGTGTAAGAATCGGGTGAGCTTCATAGAGAGATCTAGGAAAATAATTTTTGCATTCCCATTGCGCTCAATGTGATACAACGCGTCGTTAAGTTCTTTGTTAATCGCATGAATGTTCCCACCATGCACAAAAGGAGCAAAGTTTTTAAGATCAAATTTAGGTGTTTGGATTTCCAAAAACACCAGTTCTGGAGAGGCATAATTCAACAGAAGTGCCTGTCTAAAAAACTGCAAGCAATAGCCTAGAAATTGCTTTTGTGTTTCTCGCCCAGATTTGGCAATCTCACTAGACCACACAACCAAATCTTGGATGACTGCTGCATTTCCTTTTGCGCGGAACGCCGCACGAATCCAAGTAATAAACCACTGCTCAAATTGCAAGGTATTGGCATCCTGACGAAGGATGTGAAGGGCTTTATTAAAATTCCCATCAGCTTGGTGGGCAATTTTTCTGGCTTCGTTCTCAGAAAGCTGCTCTCTAGTCACTAGAGCTTGAACAATATCATTCTCACTCAATGCAGGAAAGTAGAGCGCTTGACAGCGCGATTTGATGGTGTTAATAATCTGATCTTCATTTTCTGTAACCAATAAAAAGATTGTTTTGTCGGGAGGTTCTTCAATGAGTTTAAGAAGCTTGTTGGATGCAGCAATATTCATCTTTTCTGCCATCCATATCATCATAACTTTAAATCCACCCTCGTAAGATTTCAGTAGCAATTTCTTTACAATATTTTGAGCCTCATCTACGCTAATGAGTCCTTGTTTGTTTTCTACCCCAATAGATTCAAGCCAGTTAAATAGATTGCCATAAGGCTGCTCCTTTAAAAAACTACGCCATTCCTGCAAAAACAAATCACTCACTGGATGCTTTTTAACGGAATTATTCGTCGTTACTGGAAAAGCAAAATGCAGGTCAGGATGCTGTAGTTTTGCCACTTTTTTTTGGGTGGTCTCTGGATTATTGGACGATACTTCTAAAAGTAGCTGTGCATAGGCCAATGCCATGGCTAAGGTACCACAGCCCTCATTGCCAACAAACAACTGCGCATGCGGCACTCGACCATTTTTAGCGGTGGTCTTTAAGTGCTCTTTGATATGCGCTTGTCCAATGACTTTATCAAATCTCATAAAGCAAATATAGGATAATGGACTGATGAATATTCAATTTTGAATAATGAATTACAAACAGGGCAAGGCAGGTCTCTCAACTTGCGAAAACGTTCGAGGAATTTTTACCATTTCCACTTCTTTAAACTTCCTGAAATAGTTAATTTTACCAAAATCATTTTACCAATGAAAACCATCCACGATTTTAGTTTTAAAAATCAGAAAGCGCTGATTAGGGTCGATTTCAATGTCCCTTTAAGTGATGCCTTTGAGGTTGCAGATACGACAAGAATAGAAGCCGCCAAGCCAACAATCATCAAAATATTAGAAGACGGTGGATCTGCTGTTTTAATGTCGCACTTAGGAAGACCAAAAGGAATAGAAGAAAGATATTCACTAAAGCATGTTGTAGACAAGGTATCGGAGGTTATTGGGGTACAGGTTAGGTTTGCTGACGATTGTATAGGAGATCACGTCAAAGATACTATTGAAAATTTAAAAAATGGCGAAGTTTTGTTGTTGGAAAATCTTCGTTTTTACACAGAAGAAAAAGAGGGAGATGAGGCCTTTGCTGAAAAGCTGTCAAAATGGGGAGATATTTATGTGAATGATGCCTTTGGAACAGCCCACAGGGCTCATGCTTCAACCACTATAGTAGCACAATTTTTTCCAAACCGTAAATGCTTTGGGAATCTTCTAGCTACAGAAATTGAAAGTATCGACAAAGTATTGAATCACAGTAAAAAACCAGTACTGGCGGTGCTGGGAGGTGCAAAAGTTTCGTCAAAAATTACGGTGATTGAGCATATTTTAGACAAAATAGATCACTTGATTATTGGGGGAGGAATGACCTTTACTTTTGTAAAAGCACAAGGAGGTCGCATTGGAGATTCCATCTGTGAGGATGACAAGATGGAGTTGGCTATCGAAATTTTGAAAAGTGCAAAAGCAAAAAACGTAGAAGTTCACATTCCTGTAGATGTAGTGGCAGCAGATAGTTTTAGTAACGATGCCAACACGCAGGTGGTAGATGTAAGCCAGATTCCCAAAGGATGGCAAGGGCTAGACGCTGGACCAAAATCACTTGAGCGCTTTGATAACGTAGTTAGTAGATGTCAGACCATTCTATGGAATGGCCCATTGGGTGTGTTTGAAATGGAAACCTTTGCCAAAGGAACAATTGCCCTCGGAAAATCGATCGAAAAGGCAACTCGGAATGGAGCATTCTCATTAGTAGGAGGAGGAGATTCGGTTGCTGCTGTAAAGCAATTTGGGTTTGCTGAGAAAGTGAGTTATGTCTCTACTGGAGGAGGAGCAATGCTAGAGACACTAGAAGGAAAAACACTTCCCGGAATTGCTGCGATATTAGATTAATCGTCAGTTAAAATTCGTTTGTTGCAAACACATCCGCTATATGATTAAAACCCCAATGCTCTGCAATCAAATAGCATCTATCTCACTGAGAGATGGGTTCAGTAAGAGCATCATTAAAAACCAAATATAAACATATGAAGTACACAACACTACCCAATACTGACGTGAAAGTTAGTAAGATTTGCTTAGGAACTATGACTTGGGGAAATCAGAATACAGAGGCTGACGGTCACGAACAAATGGACTATGCCTTGGATCAGGGGGTGAATTTTTTTGATACAGCGGAGCTCTATGCAGTTCCTGCTTCCAAAGAAACCTATGGTAAAACAGAGGAAATTATCGGTAGTTGGTTCAAGAAAACAGGAAACAGAGATCGGGTAATCTTGGCAAGTAAAATCGCAGGTGCTGGTCCATACACAGCTCATATTCGCTCTGATGGGTTTGCCAAAGAAGCCATTATTTCTGCTGTGGAAGGGAGTTTAAAAAGACTGCAAACAGACTATATCGATCTGTATCAGTTGCACTGGCCAGAAAGAGGCGTCAATTGTTTTGGAGTTCGAGATTATCCATACGCCACTTCGCGCGAGGAAGCAGAGAATCATTATGAGATTTTAGAAACATTGACTGGTTTGGTAAAGCAAGGTAAAATTCGTTATGTAGGGCTATCTAACGAAACACCATGGGGAACTATGAAATATCTACAGACCGCTAAGAAGTACAATTTCAGTAGAATGATCACCATTCAGAATTCGTATTCGTTAATCCACAGAGGATATGAATATGGAATGTCTGAAGTTTCTATGCGAGAAAACATCGGTTTATTAGCCTATTCACCACTAGCACAAGGAGTCCTATCGGGAAAATATTTAGATGGAAATCAGCCCGAAGGTGCTAGAGGGACATTATTTCCAAGGTTTATCGCTCGATACAGAGGAGACGGGTCTACAGCTGCAGTAAGAGAATATCTAAAGATTGCAGACAACCACGGGATATCGCTGTCTGAGTTATCTTTGGCCTTTGTTAATCAATTGCCATTTGTTACCAGTAACATTATTGGAGCTACAAGAATGGAGCAACTCAAAGAGAATATTGGGAGTATTCATGTTGAATTATCTGGAGAGATACTTCAAAAGATCGAAGCTGTTCATGCTGCAATACCGAATCCTGCTCCTTAGTATTCTTTAAAAATATTTTTTGAAATTTGTGAGGTTAAGAGGTTGACCTTTGATTCATTTTTGCCCAGGTATCTCTCAATCCTACAGTCTTATTAAACACCAATTTTTCTGGAGTAGCATCATCATCAACAGCAAAATACCCTAATCTTTGAAATTGAAACCGGTCACCAACTTTGGCAGTTTTTAGGCTTGGTTCTACGTAGGCATTGATGACCTTTAAGGAAGTGGGATTCAAGAACTCCATGAAGTCGATGTCTTTATGACCGTCTGGTGCTTCATCAGAAAACAAACGATCGTAGGCTCTTACTTCTGCCTTTATAGCGTGTTGGATAGACACCCAGTGCAACG
>JABSPP010000004.1 GCA_013214275.1 Flavobacteriaceae bacterium | reverse complement strand
TGAGTGAGTATTGATAAAGTAATTGAGATTATCGCTAAACGAGGCATGATTATTTCCTGTTAGATTACTCAATAGCTTTTTGTTTTTCCCATCTAAATCTATACTATAAACACCTCTGTTGATAGAGCCATTTTCTACGGACTGATAGTATATTTTGTTGTTGTTTGGGTGAAAACCGTAATAATTGGTGACCTCCCAATTTCCTCGGGTGATTTGATTGATTAATTTCCCGTTAAAATCGTAGTGATAGACATGATTAAAACCGTCTTTTTCGCTTGTCCATATAAAGCTGTGATCGTTTAAAAAAGTAAGGTTGTCGTGGATGTCCACATAGGCCTCATCTTTTTCATTTAACAGCAATGTGGTATTGGAATTTGATGCATTAATTTTAAATAGTTTTAAGTCGTTCTGTCGTCGGTTTAAGGTTGTAACGATTAAGGTATTGACATGACTAGACCATTTAATTCTGGGAATGTACTCGTACTTGTCCAACGTCATCTTAGCAGTTTTTTTGGAGTTGAGGTCGTACATGTGTAGGCTGACCTTTGCGTTGTCTTCTCCTGCTTTTGGATACTTAAAAACGTGTTGTGTAGGATAAAGGTCATTGCCTGTGACATTCATGGAGAATTCGCGAACGCGCGACTCATCAAAACGTAAAAAAGCGATGTATTGCCCATTGTTGCTCCATTCGTAAGCCCGTACAAAACCAAATTCTTCTTCGTACACCCAGTCTGTGGTTCCGTTGATGATGGAGTTGACTCTCCCGTCTTGAGTTACTTGTGTAATTTTATTTGTTTGTAAGTTTAGGATAAAAAGATTGTTATTTTGAGCGTATGCAATTTTTGAGTTGTCTGGAGAAAATGTGGGTTCTTGGATGTTTTTTCCTATCAGAGAGACTCTTTTTGAGGCGATGTCGTAGGCATAATAGGTGCCTTTTTTCGAGCGTCTGTACACTTTTTGTAGGTCGATGCCGAGGATTAATTTGGTCTCGTCGTTATTGAACACGTATGACTCGAATTTCCCGAGCCTACCAATTTGTTTCCCATCCACAACGGTAGTCACTTTTTCTAGTGTCTTGTATTGATATTTATCTACTCTTGAAATACCATTTTCGTCTCTATTGAGAAGTGTGTAAAAGTCACCTTTCATGGAATTAAGGGCATTCATTCGTTGAATACTGAATGTATTTCCCCAGATATCTTCTAAGGTAATTTCTTTAGTTCCTAAACTATTTTTAGAAGTTGAAGTAGTGTTTTTTTGATCGCAACTCAACACCAGAAGGAGAGTTGCTACAATGGATAAATTTCTCACGAGTTGTAATTTACATCATCTTTTTAACGATAGCCTATAGATTCGTCGGTATTGATGTTGGTTTTACTTTATCTCCTTAAAAGAGATTTTTTTTCTTGTTATTTTTGATGATCGGACTGCCAAGTTTACGGAAAAATCATCAAAAATCGGTCTAAAAAAACTAGAAATATTGTTTTAAAATTGAGCAAGGTCTTAGTGTTATTTATTTTGATGGAAACTTCTCTTGCAACGACTGTGAATTTGACAAATGATTGCGCTTGTTTTGTACGTTTTCTAAAAAGTTTGTTGAAAGCTGCGTTAGGGATAGTAGCGGCATCCTTTTTTGTCTGAAAGTACAAAAAAGATATAGCGGATAGCGCGACCTGAAAGGGAACGCCCATAAACAATCTCTTTTTAAGAGTTGATTGTTAATATAGAACAGTATGTCGATAAAAAAAGGCCTAGCCGAGAAGCTAGACCTTTTGTTCCCCTTTTTGAAAATTACTCTACAACAACACTCATTGGTAAGGTATATTTTACACCGACAGGTTTTCCTCTTTGCATTCCCGGTTTCATTTTGGGCAGCAAATTAATGACTCTCGTGGCTTCTTTTTGCAGTTTGGGATGTGGTGCTACAACTCTTACATCTATGATTTTTCCTGTTTTATCTATTTTAAAGAGCATGGTTAATTTTTTCCTTCCAGGGAATAATCCCAGTTCATTAGGGAGATTTGCATCAAACTTTTTTAAAAAATGTTGTTGCATTTTCTTGTTAAAACAGGTTTTTAATGCATTGTTGTTTCCTTTACATCCAGGGAAAACAGGGGCATCCTCAATCAAAACGAATGGAACGTTTTCTTCTGGTTCTAGCTCTGGATCATCTGCTTCGATGATATCATCTACACTTAGAATTTCCATTGTTTCATCAGTCTCTGTTGTATCTGGAATAACTTCTTCAATGTCTTCATCGTCATTCACAACCTCTCGATCGTCTAGAATTACGGGTTTCTTGGGAGGAATTTCAGGTTCTTTTACCTTTACAATGGGAGGTTCTTCTTCTAGATCTACAGTAAAAATAACATCTCCTGATGGGCTAACATTCTCTTGGTAGCTTTTCTGCTCAATGACTAAATAAGCGACAAATAATGCAACTACTAACCCTAGTTGCATAAAAATCTTACTGTAGTTTTCTAATGTTTGTTTTGGGGTTTTTTTTATTTGCATCAGTACAATTTTTAATAGTTTCATCTGAAACTCTCCAAATAGCGTGCCAATAAAAAATCCAGCTTTATTGCTGGATTTTTCTGGATTGTTTTTTGATAGGTAAGATTATCGTTACTCTACTTCAATTCTCATGGGTAGGGTGTATTTTACTCCTACGGGCTTTCCTCTTTGTCTTCCTGGAGTCATTTTTGGTAATAGCTTGATAATTCTAATGGCTTCTTTTTGTAATCTTGGATGTGGTGCTTTTGCTCTAATATCAACAATATTACCTGTTTTATCTATTTTAAAGAGCATGATAATCCTTTTCTTACCTGGTGATAAACCTAAATCATTAGGTAGATCACTATCAAACTTTTTTGAAAAGTGTTTTTGCATTTTTTGATTGAAGCATTTTTTTAGGGCCGCTTTATTGCCTTTGCATCCGGGAAACACAGGAACGTCCTCTATAATCGTAAAGGGGACATCTTCTATCACATCTTCTATTTCTTCTACTTCTTCTATGTCTTCTACTTCTACAGCTTCTGATTCATCTGTCTCTGTAGTTTCAATTACTGTCTCCTCCACTTCTTTTTCATCCTCTACAATTTCAATCTTTTCAGGGGTTGGTGGTGGTGTTTTGGGAATTTCTGGCTCTATGCGTTCTGTGATTGGTGGTTCTTCTTCTAAATCTCCGTTCATAACGGCATCACCCATATCACCATACTGACGCTCATAAGTTTTTTTCTCGATTGCCACAAAGGTTAAGAAAAGGGCTAGAGTCAGTCCGATAAGCATAAATAACTTACTAAAATTTTCTAGGTTTGCCTTGGGACTCTTCTTGATTTCCATCTTTATAAATTTTAATAAGTTGCTAATTTAATTAATTTATTAAATGATTAAAAGCTTTTTACACAGAACTCGCGTAAACTTTTTTAAATTACTTTCATTTTTTGATATAAAAGTCTAAATCACATTAAAAAAGACTGAAGTGTATTCACCTTTTAAGAAAAATCTTTTTTTCAAATAAATGAAATATAATCATTGCTAGTATCATCCCAACAGCATTGGCAAGAATGTCTAAAATGCTTCCTGTTCTGTGAGATGTAATTGCATCCTGCAATACTTCAATAATTATGCCGTAAATGAAGCATCCTAAGAACACGTACTTTATCTTTTTTTGGAAGTCCTGGTAGCCTTTAATGGAATAAAGCCAAGCAGTCGTCAAAAAAAAGTATGCAAAAAAATGCGAAAATTTATCTGAAAAAGATAAAGACATCTTCTCGGTAGGCATGGATATAAAGCTGAGAATCCCTATGATGACTGTAAAAAAAACTGCAATATATAAAGCGTTACGCTCAAACAAGTTCTTGATAGGCAGCAGCATCTAACAGGGTGTTAATTTCACTGGGGTCTGAAATATTAATTTTTATCATCCACCCCTCTCCGTAGGGATCTGTATTTACCAATTCGGGATCTTCTTCAAGTTTCTCATTAAACTCAATCACTTTCCCTGTAAGAGGCATGAATAGATCAGAAACTGTTTTTACAGCTTCAACAGAACCAAAGACATCATCTTTTTCTACATCTTCATCAAAGGTATCTATATCTACATAGACAATATCTCCTAATTCTCCTTGTGCGAAATCGGTGATACCTACGATAGCTTGATCACCATCAATTCTCACCCATTCGTGGTCTTTTGTGTATTTTAAATCGGCTGGAATATTCATTTTGTATTTAGATTTTGATTAGTTTCCTCCTAGGTTATATATAAAATTAAATCCTGCATTTATTGACTGCCTTGGAAATGTTGTTGAAATAGCATATCTAGACGTTTGATGATTGTAAAAAAACGATGTGGTTAAGTTACTATTTAATCTATAATCTGCGGAAAATTTTATTGAAAATAATTTTTGCCCTCCACTAATTTGATCGTTATCTGTATCTATAGATCTGACGAGGGTAATATTATCTCTCAGCGAAATATCAGCTCTTAAATTGATGTCTCCTTTTAACGTTTGAGTTTTTCCTGTAAAAGAGGTACGCATCTTTACATCTTTAAACACATATCCCAACCCAAAAACATATTCAGTTCCCATGATATCTGTAAGTGTTCCATTGTTGAGGTTTAAGGTGAGTGTTCTATCTTTTTTTAGTTCACCACGAAACGAGAATGAATTTTTCATTTTTAAATCTATTCGAATCAGAGGATTAAATTCATCGACCAAGGTAGCTGACGAAATTAATATTCCAGGATTAAAATCCATATCTTCGGAAGAGGGATTTATATTTTCAGGCCCAAAGGGATTGGTTGAATCATACTGTAGATTGTTTGTAAAATTGGAGATGGTATATGAGGATCTATATCCGTGTGCGATACTAAAACTCGAAAAATTGTCTTTAAACCACTTGTATTTCATCAATCCTGTGTAACGTAGTGTCCAGTTTGGAATAGGAATATCTCTAAAGGGACCTAGCTTTACACTGTTAGGATCTTTACCCGAGTAGGCTGATAGGAATGCTGGGAGTAATACATCTTGACTCAAGTCTCCAAAACCTTTTACGGTTCCATCGTCGTTTAGGTTACTGGGATCTGTGGTGTCTATCCCTGCGCGAGCTCCGAGGCGCTGAGAAATGGCAATTCTGTTATCCCTAAGTGCTTGAAACAGCTGATCTCCATCTTTAAATGCTGTAGAAAACATGGAATAACTCATGCTAAAGTTTCCATTAATAAACGAGGGAATTCCCTCGTCTATCATACCGTAAAGATTTCTAGGATCATTAGGATCTGAGATGCTAATCCCCAGATCTTCTGGTCTTCTAATATCAATTTGCTGTGATAAGTTTCTTGTTCTAATTTTATTCCCAATAATCTCTATCGTTAAATCTTTCAAGGGCTTTAGAGAAAAATTATAATCTAACTTATTGTAATGTGTTTTACTGAATGTCTTATCATAATAATCGTCTCCCTCTAATCTAGGATCTACTAGCCACCCATTGGTTAGCGCTCTGTTTCTGATATCTATCTGACTTCCAAAAACAAATCCTAGCGAGGGTGCCAAACTGCCGCCAATTTGATCTCTCCCCAAAAAGCCCACTTCTGGTTGATATCCTGGAAGTAATTGCCCATTATTTTCTGCATAAGCAATTTTCGCATTCTTTACCGAGGTGAGTATATCATAAAATCCTTTGAGAACCTTCTGCCCAAAAGACAACTTACTCCATTTATTTCTAGCATTTTGCGTTGGGGTTTTTATACCTGGTAATTCTGAGGATTTACGAGAACCTGTTTTTTTCTTTTTTTTCACAAATATGTTTTCTAGACGAATATCTTTATAAAACTTCGATAGATTGAAAGCCCCAGAAATGTTATGTGTATTGGCATTTTGAATTAAGTTTCCTACTTGTTCAACAATTGTTTGATCTTGCGAGATGGCTCTCCAATCAAAATCTGCTGTATAGGCGTAGTCCGCTGTAACAAATCCCAAGAATGGGAGTTTGTTGATCGGGATTTTATAGGTTGCGTTTAATTTTTGCTGATAATGACTAGGTCTTCCCATATTGAAGAAATTATCAAAAATTTCTAGTTCCTCATCTCCATCAAAGGCATCATAAATGTGGCTGTTGGTTGCATTAAAATTAACATTTAATGATTTAGTAAGTTCAAAACCAAGGGTATAATCCCAGTCAAACAAGAATCTCCTTTGGATTAGGGTGGGTTGAGCAGATAATCCTTCAACTAGATTTCTAGATCGCTGCTGATTATAACTCCTGTTAATTCTAGAGTTGATTGCAATGTTCTTAGGAATAGGATTGAAGTTTACATCCCGAATGAGTTTTAAATACTTCTTTTTAAAAAATTTTGTCTTTTTAAAAGGCTCAAAAGGTTTGGAATTGAAGTTAAAGTTGTATGAAGCAGAGGCAGTAACGGTTTTGTTGATCGCTCTTTCTATATTGTAATCACGATGAGATTCTTCGTTATAAGCATAGGACATGGAGAGGTTCTCTGGATCGTAGAATTTTGGACTTTTTGTAGACTCTGGATTTCTGTTTTTACGAACATTGATAAAGCTAATACTCTTTCTCTTGGTGTAGTCTCTAGAGATGGAAGTACCTCGTTCTAGGTTACCGGGTAGATTCGCTGCTTCTACTTCTGCCAATTCGACGTCTTGGTATTGTGGATCAAATTTTGGATCTATAAATTGTTCTCCTATGCTAAAGTTCATCGGCACTTCAATTCCCCATTTTTTAGGCATTATTTTCCCTACATTAAAGCTGGTAGAGATATCGTATTGTTTTGTTTCGTCTAGAGATCGCTGGCTTACTCTGTCTTCTACACTTCCAAAATCGATGGTTTGCATTCTTCCAGTCATAGAAACATTCGCCACATCTGCAAAGTTTGCATCAGCACTAACTACGGCAGCCCAACCACCATCATTGTCAAATCCAGAGGCACGCAATTCATTAAACCAGACCTCCGCGCTTCTATCCAAGCTGGAATTGTTGCGAACTCCCAACATCACAGTTCTGATTTGTGCCAATGTGGGGTTTCCTTTAACTCTAATAACCAATGCATTAGAGTTATCACCCCCTGAGGCAGTAAACAATTCATTAATGGCCGCTCCTGAGGCATCTCTCTGCAGTTTTACTTTTCCCAGCGCTTCTAAAAAAGCGTCTAAATTATTGAGTTCTGGCCATACATCTAGAGGGTCTAGACTTCCTTCTGGAGATACTTTTAAAGGTAATTCTAGCTGGTAGAAGTTATCGTTTAAATCAGTTCCCAAACGAATAATCGCCGACAAATCATCATCAGTTACACTTTCTGCAAATACAGGTTCGGTGTGTATAAACATCTTTAGTTGCTTGTAGCGACGAAGATCAATACTGATGTTTTTGTAAATCGCCCTGATTTTATTCTGTGGTAGGTTGTTTACTGTTAAAGAAACAGACTGCTCATTTTGTTGTTGAACAGTGGTACTCCCTTGTAAACGTTCTCTTACAATTCCTGGAGGAAGCACATATCGCCCTTCGTTTTGTTCGATATTCACAACTCCAACTTCAAAATTATTCAGCTCAGTTTGTGTCAGATCCTCATCTGGGATTACCGCTGGGTCTAGTGTTTTTGTATAACGTCTCCAATCTCCGCGAACCAAGTCTAGTTCACCAAATCTAAGGATCATTGGTATTTTTGCATTGGTGATGAACATTCTTATAAAGCGAATGCTATTAAAGTCTGAGATTCCATTTACTGGAGTTCCACCACGAATGGGAATTCTAAATTGATACCACCTTGTTGTTTGGACTTGACCATTGTCTAGGGCAACATCTGTTTCTTTCTGATCTACAATAAAATTCTGACCTACGGTCAAATCACTTTTATTTAGAGAGACTTTATATTCGTAATAACTCTCTACTGTATTCATGGTTTGATCTCTGTTGATGTCTTCTACATCAGGGTAGGTGGTAGCGGAAGTTGGGTAGGACTCTGGAGATTGATTCAATGTTGGTGAATTGCCCTGTGTATTATTGAACAGTTTATATCTCGTAATGATAGAGGCATCTATTGCATCTAGCTTCCTCTGTAGTATTGATAATTATCCGAAGCAGGGTCTGACAACCCTCCTAACGCTGGAAATTTTACCCTCTCTTCTGCATCCGACAATCCATCTAGTCCAATATCTTGATTGGTTCTTGCTTCATCACTTTCATCAAAAGCATAAATAATGGAAGGATTTTCGGGGACTTTTCCCCATATACTTTCGATCGTTGAATCTGTTCCTCCAAATGTTGGAAGTCCGTTTTCGTACATCTTCCTGTTATCCTTTAGGATATCTTCGGAGATATTTCCTAGGTTAAAATATAAATCCCCGACTTGATTGCTTAGATCCTGTGGGTTTATCCCCACAGGAAGACCTTCTTCATTGCTAATGGAGTAATTTAGATAAGGATCCATGAGCCAGAACTGGATGTACTCTACGTTTGCCTGTTCAAAATTATTGGTTGTTAGTGGGCGCATGATTCCTCCCCAACGTGTTTCTGGGTTGGGTAAGATTTCTGTACTGGATTCTGTTGTAAAATTATAAGGACCTCTTTCACTGGGGAAGTAGGCCAAATCTAAGGTTCTTACAAGGGTTTGTTGGGTCACATCTAGCTCTTGATTGGGGAACAATTCACTGATGTTAACTTGTCTA